>JAGUWA010000256.1 GCA_020062605.1 Parvibaculum sp.
GGCAATCGTCGCCGCGGCGGAAGCGGGCAACCGCCCCGCCCGCCTCGCGCTCCGGCGTTATGCGGATCGCCTGGCCCGCGCACTCTCCCACGTGATCAACATTCTGGACCCGCACGCCATCGTGCTCGGCGGCGGCATGTCGAACATCGCCGCGCTCTACGACGAGGTGCCGTCCCGCTGGGGGGCTTACGTCTTTTCGGACACGGTCGCGACACCCCTCCTCCGCCACAAACACGGCGATGCGAGTGGCGTCCGCGGCGCGGCCTGGTTGTGGCCCGCTGAATAGCGGCGAGCAAACCATTGCCTCCCACCCTCCCCTCGGGGAGGGTCGAAATTTGCTACGCAAATTTCGGGGGTGAGGGGTGCCTTGCGAAACGCAAGCGAAAAGGTCCGGTGGACCTTTTCGAACCCCGAACGCCCGAAGCGAAAGCGAAGGGCGGTCGCGGCGCCAGACACAAATACAATCGATCGCGTCCGCCCCTCATTAATGCCGCAAGTGATATACTGGCAACCACTTCGACAACCCGGCGCCACCCATGACCGCCACCGCAGGCTTCTGCCGCGACTGCTTCTCTCCCGTGCCGGAAGGCGCGGAGCGGTGCCCTGCCTGCCGCCGGCCGCGCCTTCTCTTCCACCCTGAGCTGCACGCCCTCTCCGTCGCCCACATGGATTGCGACGCCTTCTATGCCGCCGTCGAGAAGCGCGACAATCCGGAGCTTCGCGACAAGCCCCTCATCGTCGGCGGGGGCCAGCGCGGCGTCGTCTCCACCTGCTGCTACATCGCGCGCATCCGCGGCGTCCGCTCCGCCATGCCCATGTTCAAGGCGCTCGCCGCCTGCCCGGAAGCCGTCGTCGTGAAACCCGACATGCGAAAATATGCAGCGGTCGCGCGCGACGTTCGCGCGCTGATGCGCGATCTGACGCCCCTCGTCGAACCGGTCTCCATCGACGAGGCCTTTCTCGACCTCACGGGCACCGAGCGCCTGCACCACGCAAGCCCCGCCGTCAGCATGGCTCGCCTCGCAAAACGCATCGAGGACGAAATCGGCATCACCGTTTCCGTCGGCCTCTCCCACAACAAGTTCCTCGCCAAGATCGCTTCCGATCTCGACAAGCCGCGCGGCTTCGCCGTCATCGGCCGCGAGGAAACGCTTTCCTTCCTCGCCTCGAAACCCGTCTCCATGATCTGGGGCGTCGGCAAGGCGCTCGAAACGAAACTCGCGCGCGACGGCATAACGCGCATCGCCCAGCTTCAGAAGATGGAGGAGAACGATCTCATGGCGCGCTTCGGTTCCATGGGAAGCCGCCTCTATCGTTTGTCGCGCGGGCTGGACAGCCGCCATGTCGAACCCGCCCATGAGGCAAAGAGCATTTCCGCCGAGACGACCTTCATGCGCGACATAAGGGACAAGGCCGAGCTCGATCGCATTCTCTGGCCGCTCTGCGAAAAGGTCGCCACGCGCGCCAAGGCGGCGGGGCTCTCGGGTTCGACCGTCATGCTGAAGCTCAAGACCGCCGATTTTAAACTCCGTACACGGAATCAAACGCTGCCCGACCCGACCCAGCTTGCCGAGGTGATCTACCGCACCGTCTCCCCTCTCCTCGCGCGCGAGGCCACGGGGACAAGTTTTCGCCTGTTGGGAGTGGGGATATCCGGCCTCGCCGATGGCGATCTTGCCGACCCGCCGGACATGCTCGACCCCGCCGCGACGCGGCGCGCGGAGGCCGAACGCGCGATGGACCGTCTCCGCGCGAAATTCGGGGACAAGTCCATCGTCAAGGGGCGCGGCATGGGCCAAAACCGGAAGACATGACGGGGCGGGGATAAGTCCGTCTACGGACGTTTGTGACGGTTCGATGACATTACAATGACAGTCGCGAGCCGCTTGTGAAAAACGGCTGAAATCCGCCATCTCGAATTGTGACAGTCAGCAGGCATCCGGCTCGAAATAGGTGACCTCGCTCAAGCGCCCTTTCACCTCCACATCGAGGTAGTCGAGCGACAGCGTGGCCGATATCCCGTTGGGAAATAAGAGATATCCCATCTCGAAGCTGGGCACGCCCTCCTTCTCCTCCGGATCGAAATAGCTGATCCGTACCGGCCAGGGCTCCATCTCGCCAAGCGCCTTGCCCTTGCCTGCCACCTTGGCGTCAAACCTTTGAGCCGAAAGGGTTTTTCCGATGAAGGCCGTAGTCGGGTTTTCCAGTTCCTCCGTCCCGTCGAATAGCGGACGGCTGAAAACCCTTTGTCCCGCTTGCGCTTTTTCGATCAGCGCCAGGTTGAAAGCCATCGGAAAAAGCGTCTCCGGCGGCATGGTGACGGGCTCCCCGCCATCCCGCAATACCTTGATTTCGCCTGATTTTTCGCGCTTCGCGGTACCGTCCTGGCGGTCGGTCAATTCGCCGTTCGTATACTCCGTCCGCGTGAACCGGAACTCGCTGCCATCCGCCGCTTCCCAGTAGCTCAGGCGCACGTCGCTGCTCACAAGTCCTTGATCCAGAACGCCAACTCGCGTCACGACACGCTGCAGGGAAGTGTAGCCGCCGCAAGCCGGCCCCCCTCGCCACTCGACGACCATGCGTCCCTCGATGCCCGTCACGTCGCTCACCGGCCGCGTGTGACCAAGCGAGAGATCGTAGACCGCACGGTGCATCTGAAGCGCGGGCGAGGCGGCGGCGGCAACGCTGCTCGCGGTAAAAAACGCAGCAATTACAAGTACTAACCGTTCAAACCGCATCGACTGTCTTCCGATCTCGCTTCTCGTCTCGAAGCCCTTTTGCGAGCTTACACCATCGGGTAAACCGGAGAACCAGTTCCATCTCAAGGTCGTCCATGTCCCGCCCCCGCATTCTCGTCACACGAAAATTACCAGCCGATGTCGAGGCCCGCGCGCTAAGTCATTTCGAGGCAACGCTAAATCCGGACGACCGGCTTCCCACGCGCGAGAGCATCGCGGCCGGCGCGCAGGGCAAGGACGGCCTCCTCGTCACGGTGACGGACAGGATCGACGCCGATCTGATCGCCGCCCTGCCGGCCAGCATCCGGATTATCTCAACATTTTCAGTCGGTTACGATCACATCGATGTCGCCGCCGCGCAGGCCCGTGGCATCGCCGTCACCAACACGCCCGACGTCCTCACCGATGCCACGGCAGAGATCGCGCTCCTGCTTATCCTCGGTGCGGCCCGCAATGCGGCCTCCGGCATGGCCACCCTTCGTGAAGGCCGTTGGAAAAACTGGGCGCCCACGGGAATGCTGGGTACGGAGCTTTCAGGAAAGCGCCTCGGTATCCTTGGCCTCGGCCGCATCGGCCGCGCAACGGCGCATCGCGCCCGCGCCTTCGGCATGGAGATCCACTATCACAACCGCCATCGCCTGCCGCCGGAGCTCGAAGCAGGCGCCCGTTATCACGCTGATATTGCTTCTCTTTTCGGCGCGTCGGACATTCTCTCCATCCACTGCGCGTCGACGCCGGAAACGCGCGGGCTGATCAACCGTGAAACCATTGCCCTCCTGCCTGAGGGTGCCATCCTGGTGAATACGGCCCGCGGCGACATCGTCGACGACGAAGCCCTGATCGAGGCGCTGGCCTCCGGGCGCATCGGCGCGGCAGGCCTCGACGTCTACAACAATGAGCCGAACCTCCATCCGGGATATCTCAATCTTTCCAATGCCTTCCTGCTCCCACACCTCGGCAGCGCCACGCTCGAAACGCGTAACGCCATGGGCTTTCGCGCGCTCGAAAACCTCGAGGCCTTCTTCGCCGGCGAAACGCCCCGCGACCTGCTTCGCCCCTGAGCATGAGCCGAGCAGGCCTTGCCCGGTGGCAAATCGGGTCGGCATTTTTTGCCTGCCGCAAACGAGCCGCGGCACCGCAAGTCGTTGTTTCCAAAGGAAAATGAGAATGGCAGTGTCCTTGCATCCTGCAGGTCATGACACACACCTGAGAGGGATCGCGCCTGGGACGCGATGGGAAAAATGGGGTACGCGAAGAGATTTTTGGGGACTGGTAACGGCGCCGCCAGCGCTGTAGCGGATGGCATCATTCCATCCGATCCGCAGACGGAGCAATTCCGGCGTAACCTCGGATCGGAGGTCCGCGCGGCCGCAGCCCGCCATATCGTCACGCAGGCGCTGGCCTTCGCGGATGAAGCCGAAAGCCGCATCGTGGCGCTCAACGAGCGCATCCGGCAGCTCGAAGCCCTTGCACTGACGGACGAACTCACCGGCTTGCTCAACAGGCGCGGCTTCCACGAAGTGCTTCACCGCAATCTCCTGAGCGCCGCCCGCTACGAAGAAACCGGCCTCCTTGCCTATATCGACCTCGATAATTTCAAGTCGGTCAATGACCGCTGCGGCCATGCGGCAGGCGACGAGGTGCTGCGCACTGTCGGCTCCTTCCTGAGCCGGAGCATACGCGCCACAGATTACGCGGCGCGCCTGGGCGGTGACGAGTTCGCTGTCCTGTTCGTCCGCGCTGACCATCGGCCTGCCCGTGATCGCGCCCGGGAAATGCTGCGCGGCCTCGGTAAACTCAGAATTGCCTGCAAAACGCACCGGATTTCCGTGCGCGCGAGCCTCGGTCTTGCCGCCTATACCGGCGAAACGCAGATCGAACATCTGATCGACCGGGCCGACCGCGCCATGTACGCGGACAAGAAGAATGGCGGCCGCGCCGCTCGTTTGACGACGCTAGGCTGACCTCTCACGCGAGCGCTGCGCCCTTAGGCTGCTGCTGCGTGATGCAGTGGATCGAGCCGCCTCCGGCCGCGATTTCAAGCGCTGGCACCCTGACTATTTTCCGGTCCGGGAAAATCTCCCCCATTATTCCGGCAGCAATGTCGTCGTTCGGATCGTCGTAAACCGGCATGACGACGGCGCCATTCGCAATGTAGGAATTCACATAGGATGTGCAGAGCCGCCGTCCGTCCGGCCGCCGGAACTGACGGCGCGGCTGTGGAATCTCGATGATCTCCAGCGGGCGCCCCCTCGCGTCCCTCGCCTCGAGCAGCCTCTGCCTGTTGTCCTGCATGCGGCCGTAGTTTGGATCGCTTTTGTCTTGTGGCATGTGCAGGAGCAAGCGCCCTTCCCCCGCGAAGGAAGCGATCATGTCGACATGGCCGCTCGTCTCGTCGTCCTCCAGCCCGCGATCGAGCCAGACAATCCGTGCAACACCGAGTGTGAGCGCAAGTGCTTCCTCTATTTGCTGCCGCGTCATTTCCGGATTGCGATTGTCGTTCAGCAGGCATTCCTCGGTTGTTATGAGCGTTCCATAGCCATCGACGGAGATGGAACCGCCCTCAAGCACCATATTGTTCGAATAGTTGCGCATGCCAAGCCGGCCGAGGATAAGTCCGGCCACGGCAGCATCGTTTTCATAGCCGTGATAGGCATTGCCCCACGCATTGAAACGCCATTGCGATCCCGCGACATGCCCCTTCCCGTCAACGAGAAAGATGGGCCCGGAATCGCGTGCCCAGCTGTCGTCGATCGGCAAAGGCACGATCTCGATGTCGCGCCCGCAAGCGAGCCGAGCTTGCGCTTCGTCTTCGGGTCTGCAGACCATGCTCACGGGTTCGAATGCGGCGATCGCACGCGCAACACCGGCATAGGCAGCATAGGCTTGCGGCAGGCGCTCGCCCCAGACCTCCGCCCGGCTCGGCCACTGCATCCAGCAGCGCTCATGCGGCTCCCATTCGGCCGGCATGAACAGACCATCGTCTGCCGGCATCCGCCGCTCGCTCATGATTTCTTCCCCGCTCTTTCACCATGCCGTATTAGGCGCTAGGTATAACCCGCCAGTACGGCGCGGCAACCGCGGGAAAGGGAGAAATCGTCATGACCGGAAAAGTCGAAGCACGCCTGAAGGAAATCGGCATCGAATTGCCCTCCCCCTCCCAGCCCGCAGGCACTTATGTGCCCTATGTCATCAGCGGCAATCTCGTCTTCATTTCCGGCCAGGGCCCTGTCGGGCCAAACGGGCTCGAATTCACCGGAAAAGTGGGCAAGGAGCAGGATGTCGAGGCCGGCAAGGCGGCGGCACGCCTGACGATGATCAACGTCCTCGCCCAGTTGAAAGCGGCGTGCGGCGGCGACCTGGACCGCGTCAAACGTTGCGTGAAACTTCTCGGCTTCGTGAATGCCACCCCCGACTTCGATCAGCAGCCCGCCGTCATAAACGGCGGCTCCGATCTGCTGGTCGAGGTGTTCGGCGATGCGGGCCGCCACGCCCGTTCCGCCGTCGCGGCCGCATCGCTCCCCTTCCAGATGACGGTCGAGATCGAGGCTATTTTCGAGATCGCCTAGACCTCGCCAGTTCAATAGGATCGGGTCATGGGCGACAGCGAAGCAGCCATCATCCGGGTCGTGGACAACCTTTCAGACGTCGACAGCACGAGCTGGGACGCCTGCGCAAATCCGCATGGTGAACCGGCAAATCCGTTCGTCTCACACAAATTCCTGAGCGCGCTGGAGGAAAGCGGCTCGGCGACACGCCGTACAGGATGGCTACCGCAGCATATACTCCTTGAAGACGAGAGAGGACAGCTCGCGGGCTGCATGCCCATGTACCTCAAGAACCATAGCCGCGGTGAATACGTCTTCGACCACGGCTGGGCGAATGCGTTTGAGAACGCGGGCGGACGTTACTATCCGAAACTTCAGTGCTCAGTACCGTTCACACCCGCAACGGGCCCGCGCCTCCTGGCGCCAAACACCCCCGCTCGCGAAGCCGTCGAGGATACGTTGATCGCCGGCGCGATCGAAGTCGGCAAGAGGATGGATGTGTCGTCGCTTCACATCACCTTCCTGCCTGAACGGCAGTGGACGCGTCTTGGTTCTCTAGGCCTTCTGCAGCGCACGGATCAGCAATTTCATTGGCACAATCGAGGTTACAACACATTCGAGGATTTTCTGTCGGACCTCTCGTCTCGAAAGCGCAAGATGATCCGGAAGGAACGCGAGCGGGCAACGGAAAACGGTATTTCGGTCGAATGGGTAACGGGCAGCGACCTCACGGAAGACCACTGGGACGCTTTCTTCGCCTTCTACATGGATACCGGCGCGCGCAAATGGGGGTCGCCCTATTTGACGCGCGAATTCTTCAGTCTCGTGGGCGAGCGCATGCCGGAAGAAACGCTCCTGGTGATGGCGCGGCGCGATGGGCGGCTGATCGCCGGCGCGTTGAATTTCATTGGCGGCGATGCTCTCTACGGCCGGAACTGGGGTGCCGTCGAACATCATCCCTTCCTCCATTTCGAATGCTGCTACTACCAGGCAATCGAATTCGCAATCGACAGGGGGCTGGCGCGCGTCGAAGCCGGCGCACAAGGCGAACACAAACTTGCACGCGGTTACCTTCCGTCGCGCACTTATAGTGTGCACTGGATAGCCAATTCATCGTTCCGGGAGGCTGTGGCCGAATATCTTTCGCGCGAACGGCAATATGTCGACCGGGACATCGTCGCCCTTGGCGAATACGCACCGTTCCGGCACGATGCGACCGGGGAAGAACATCAGGAGGACGATTTCTGACCGTGGCCTACGATCAAAACAACATCTTTGCGAAAATACTCCGTGGCGAGGCGCCCTGCTTCAAGGTCTATGAAGACGACATGACACTCTCCTTCATGGATGTCATGCCGCAGGCGGAGGGGCATACGCTCGTCATTCCGAAGTACCCCGCCGAGAACATTTTCGACCTCGATCCAGAATATGCGGCCGCCATGGCAAAGACGGTAAAGCGCATCGCCCCGGCCGTAAAAAAAGCGTTCGATGTTCCCGGCATTCTCGTCGCGCAGTTGAACGGGTCGGCTGCAGGGCAGACGGTTTTTCACATTCACACACACATCATCCCGCGAACGAATGGCATCGACCTCAAGCTCCATGCCCGCGAAATGGCCGATTTCAAACTGCTCGAAAAGCACGCAGAGATGGTGAAAGCCGCACTCCAATAAAACATCGGTGGTCTTGCCGCCCGGGAGGAAATGAGGTGGCAATTCCATCCAAGGGGAGGAAAGGATGAAAATCCTGAAGCGCGCGGCCGCCGTTGCGGTCTTTCTGATGGGCCTTACTGCCTGCTCGGACAGTGACGAATATGTTCAGGAGGCTGTCACCGCCCCTTCGCCATTTCACGGAATTCACGGCATCACAGTCACGAAGGATGGAAAAATCCTCGCGGGAAGCGTCGTCGGACGCGCGATCTACGAGGTCGATCCGGAGAGCGGTACGGCAAGCATCTACGAAGCTTCTCCGGCAGGGATGGCTGACGACCTCGAAGAAGGTCCCGATGGAACGCTAGCATGGACAGCATTCCTCGATGGGAAGGTTTATGCGCGCAAACCCGGCGGCGAGTTGCTCACCCTCGCAGAGGGGTTACCCGGCCTTAATTCGCTTGCGTGGACGGAGGACGGGCGCCTGTTCGCAACCCAGGTCTTTCTGGGCGACGCGCTCTATGAGCTCGACCCCTCGGGAGAAACCCCGCCGCGCAAGATCATGGCCGGCATGGGCGGTCTCAATGGCTTCGACTTCGGTCCCGACGGGAAGCTCTACGGTCCGCTCTGGTTCAAGAAACAGATTGTCCGGGTTGACGTCGACTCAGGCACTCTCGATGTCGTAGCCAAAGGCTTCGCCACGCCTGCCGCAGTCAACTTCAATTCGAAGGGAGAGCTTTACGCCGTCGATACGGAAGCCGGACACGTTTACCGCGTCGACTTGGCCACCGGGGAGAAGGCGCTTGTTGCCGAAGTCGCGCCCGCAATCGACAATCTTGCTTTCGACAATGACGACAACCTCTTCATCACCAACATGGCCGACAATGCGGTCATCGCAATAGATACCGAAAGCGGTGAGGCCAGAACGATCATCTCAGGCCCCCTCGCCGTAGCCGGCGACATAGCGGTTGGCGACGACGGAGAGATTTATATTGCCGATCTTTTTGCACTGCGCAGCATGAACCCGTCGACCGGCTCTGTCGGCGAAATAGCCCGTGTCTGGTCGTCCAACATCGACTACCCGCTAAGCATCTCGGTAGCGAATGGCCACATAGCCGTAGCCGCGCTAACCGCTGGCGCCGTCCAGATACTAGACGCCGCATCGGGCGTATCGTTCCAGCCTCATCACGGCTTCACGACACCGGCAGACGCCATCGCGCTCGCGGACGGGAGCGTCGTTGTTTCCGAATATGCTCGCGGCGCTCTGGTTCGCGTCGCCGCCAACGCCTGGGACAACCGCACGGATGTTGCGACCGGTCTCGACGGCCCCGCTATGCTGAAACTTGCGGAGGATGGAGCGCTCTATGTCAGCGAAAACACCGGTGGCCGGATTTCGCGCGTGGACATCGAAACGGGTGAGAGAAGCGTCGTCGCCGACAATCTCTCGGCTCCGGAAGGCTTCGACATCGCGGCGGATGGCCGCTTCGTGGTAGCCGAAGTCGGCGCGAAACGGATCGTTGCAATCGACATTGAAAGCGACGAAAGAGAGATCATCAAGGAAGACCTGCCCATCGGCTTCAAAGCGCCGGAAAACGTGCCGCCGCTCTTTATTCCCACAGGCGTCGTCGCAGCAGCGAATGGCGACATCTACTATTCTTCAGACATAGACGTCCGCATCTACCGGCTAAGAAAGAACTGACCGGTTAGGAAAGACGGAAAGGCCGCCGGTCCAGCGTACCGGCGGCCTTGTCCATTTCTACATGTGGAAGACGACGAGCTTGTTGCCGTCGAGATCGCGGAAATATCCGCCATAGAACGTGCCGCCGCGCAGCCCCGGCGCGCCTTCATCCGTACCGCCCAGGCTGAGAGCCTTTGCATGCACCTTGTTCACCGTCTCCTGAGAGTCGGCGGCAAGAGCGACCATCGTGCCGTTGCCGAAAGTCGCCTTGTTGCCGTCATGGGGCTTGGTCACGGCAAGCATCGGCCCCTTGCCGTTACTCCAGCCAACGAACCGGCCGGGGTCGGTCATGGCCTGCTTCGCGCCGAGCAGGGAAAGAAGGTCTTCATAGAATTTGGTCGCCCGGTCGAGATCGTTCGTTCCGAGCATGATATAGCCGATCATGGATCGCCTCCCTTGTTTGTTGTCCCTGTTAGCTAATCCAAAAAAGGGCGGCCACGAAATCAAACTTTCGTGGCCGCCTGTCCATCTCTTCCGGCTGGTTAGTCGTTTTTGAACTACTCGACCAGCAAAGGCACTTTCGGCACGGTACCGCCACCGGAGCCACCCGATCCGTCTCGCGGCTTGCGCGCCTTCGGCTTCTTTGGACCGCCACCGCTCGGACTGCGCGGTTGTGCGGGCTCTATCTCGAAGGAAAGTGCATCCTCCGTCACGCCGACGCGCACATGTCCACCCTTCACGAGCTTGCCGAAGAGAACCTCGTCCGCCAGCGGCTTCTTGATGTTCTCCTGTATGACACGCGCAAGCGGACGCGCGCCCATCTGTTCGTCGTAACCCCGCTCGGCAAGCCAATTGTTGGCCTCGGGCGTGAGTTCGATTGTGACGTGACGGTCGGCCAGTTGAGCCTCGAGTTGGAGGACGAATTTCTCGACAACCTGCGCGATAACCTGTTCCGGCAGATGGCCGAACGGGATCACCGCATCGAGACGGTTGCGGAACTCCGGCGTGAAGAGCCGCTTGATCGCATCCTCGTCGTCGCCTACACGCTTCTTTTGCGAGAAGCCAATCGTCGGCTTGGCCATGTCGGCCGCACCGGCGTTGGTGGTCATGATCAGGACCACATTGCGGAAGTCTATCTTCTTGCCGTTGTGGTCCGTCAGCTTCCCGTGATCCATCACCTGCAGCAGGATATTGAAGAGATCCGGGTGCGCCTTCTCGATCTCGTCAAGAAGCAGAACGCAATGCGGATGTTGATCGACGCCGTCCGTCAGCAGACCGCCCTGATCGAACCCTACATAGCCGGGAGGCGCACCGATGAGGCGCGACACCGTGTGGCGCTCCATATATTCCGACATATCGAAGCGGAGCATCTCGACACCCAAAACCGCCGCAAGCTGACGTGCTACTTCGGTCTTGCCGACGCCTGTCGGGCCTGAGAAGAGATAGCAGCCAATCGGCTTCTCAGCTTCACGGAGTCCCGCGCGTGCGAGCTTGATCGAGGCAGCAAGCGCATCGATGGCAGTATCCTGACCGAACACCACCCGCTTGAGCTCGGTATCCAGGTCCTTGAGCTTCTCGGTATCGCTCTTCGAAACCGATTTCGGCGGGATACGCGCCATGGTGGCGACCACCGCTTCGATCTCGGCAACGCCGATCGTCTTCTTGCGCCTGGATTCCGCAAGAAGCATCTGCGAAGCGCCGGCCTCGTCGATCACGTCAATCGCCTTGTCGGGCAGCTTCCGGTCGTGCATGTATTTGGCAGATAGATCCACCGCCGCCTTCACCGCGTCATTGGTGTAGCGGACCTTGTGGAACTCTTCGAAATAGGGCTTCAGCCCCTTGAGAATCTTTATCGAGTCCGGAATCGACGGCTCGGCAACATCGATCTTCTGGAACCGCCTGACCAGCGCCCGGTCCTTCTCGAAGTGCTGCCGGTATTCCTTGTACGTCGTAGAACCGATGCAACGCACCGATCCGCTCGCAAGTGCAGGCTTCAGAAGATTCGACGCGTCCATCGCCCCGCCGCTCGTCGCGCCGGCACCGATCACCGTGTGGATTTCGTCGATGAACATGATCGCACCGGGATAGGCCTCGATCTCCTTGATGACAGCCTTGATGCGCTCCTCGAAGTCGCCGCGATAACGCGTGCCTGCAAGCAGCGTTCCCATGTCCAGCGAGAAGATCGTTGCGTTCCTGAGGACTTCCGGCACCTCGCCCTTCACGATACGACGGGCAAGCCCTTCAGCGATGGCGGTCTTGCCAACTCCCGGGTCGCCCACGAAGAGAGGGTTGTTCTTGGACCGGCGGCACAGAATCTGGATCGTGCGCTCCACTTCGCGCTCACGACCGATCAGCGGGTCGATTTTCCCCTGCTTCGCCTTTTCGTTGAGGTTGACGCAGTAATTATCGAGTGCTTCGGTCGTGCGCTCCTTGCGTCCGCCTCGCTCTCCGGTCTCCGCCTCTTCCTGCGCGCCGCGCACAGGCCGGGTCTCGCTCATGTCGCCGCGCTTCGCGATGCCGTGACTGATGTAATTTACAGCGTCATACCGCGTCATATCCTGCTCCTGCAGGAAATAGGCGGCATGGCTCTCCCGCTCGGCGAACATCGCGACAAGCACATTTGCGCCTGTCACTTCCTCGCGGCCTGAAGACTGAACATGAATGACGGCACGTTGAATGACGCGCTGGAACCCTGCCGTTGGCTTCGAGTCTTCTCCGTTTTCGACGACGAGGCTCGAAAGTTCGTTGTCGACGTAGTTCGTGAGCTGCTGCCGCAGCAGATCCATGTCGACATTGCACGCGCGCATGACAGCAGCGGCATCGGAGTCGTCCATCAGGGAAAGCAGAAGGTGCTCCAGAGTTGCGTATTCGTGGTTGCGCTCATTGGCGAGCGCCAACGCACGATGAAGCCCCTCCTCCAGATTTCGTGAAAACGTCGGCACTCCGAACCTTCCCTTCTGCTGAATTTGGGTACAGCCTGAACGCGCTACTACGAACAGTTACTCTCTCTCCATCGTACATTGTAGCGGGTGCTGGTGCTGGCGCGCGAAATCCATCACCTGCGTCACCTTCGTCTCCGCCACTTCATACGTATACAAGCCGCAAACCCCCACGCCATGCTGATGAACGTGGAGCATGATCAATGTGGCTTCCTCACGCCCCTTGTTGAAGAAGTGTTCCAGCACATGAACGACGAATTCCATCGGTGTGTAATCGTCGTTGAGCAGTAACACCTTGTAGAGCGAGGGCTTTTTGGTCTTCGGCTTCGTCTTCGTGATGACCCCGGTACCTGCGCCTCCGTCATCATCACCGCGCCGCCTGTCGTCAGACATACCCCATTCCTGCCGAAATCCTTCCTGCCGCAGACCCTGGCCTGCCGGCAGTCACTCTAAATCTTCCAACTCTTTGATAGATAGTCGACCATAGCGAAAATCAAAGATCGATCCCAATCGTAGACGGATTCGGCAGCGCCGCGGCGTGTCTCATGCGCCCTCCCCCAAGTTAAACGTTCGAGGACACCAATTCCGGCTGCCCTCCCAGGCTCCTCAGAACCTTGCGCCGGCTGGCGCGGCAAGGGCTCGACCGGTTAACAAAATATTAACCCTGTTAATAAATTGGTAACACACACTGCCTATCCTCGTCCCAGAGTGCTAACGGCACTGGATACTTGGGATTTTTGCGATTTTCGGTGCGGAGGGTCTTCGCAAACTGTGGTTCTGCCGCTACAGTTTTTGGGGATAAGTTCATGGCATGCACAGGCAGGGTGTGCCGCAAGAGGGGTTAAAGTCACATGCAGGGGCCTGCGCTCACGAGTACTGCGCGCAAATCCTCAAACCTGACGGGCATGGCTGCTCGCCTGCTGACGGCTAGCATGCTGGCCGCTTTCGTTTGGGCTTTGGCACCTCCAGTCCTTGCTGCAACGCCCAAGTCGGCGGCGCTTGTAATGGATGCCTACACCGGCACGGTTATTTATTCCCGTAATGCCGACGAATATCGCTATCCTGCTTCCCTCACCAAGGTGATGACCCTCTATCTCCTCTTCGAGGGATTGGACTCCAATAAATTCACGTTGAAATCGCGCATCACCATGACGCCACGCGGCGCGGGCATGCCACCGTCGAAGCTTGGACTCCGCCCCGGCCAGACCATCAGCGTTGAAGATGCGATCCTCGCGCTGGTCACGCGCTCGGCCAACGACGTTGCTTCTGCAATGGGTGCCTTCCTTGCCGGCACCGAAGATGACTTCGCGGTCATGATGACAAAAAAGGCGCGGGAACTGGGCATGTCGCGCACGACCTACAAGAACGCATCCGGCCTCCCCAACAGCGCCCAGAAGACGACCGCGCGCGACCAGGCAACGCTGGCAAAACGTATCCGTGAGGATTTTCCGCAGTATTACCACTACTTCGGCACAGAGACCTTCGTCTGGGGCAAGTCTCGCATCCGGAACCACAACCACCTGCTCGGCAAGTACGAAGGTACCACTGGTCTCAAGACCGGCTACACCAACGCCTCCGGCTTCAACCTCACGGCCACCGTGGAACGCGACGACAAGTTCCTGATCGGCGTCGTCATGGGCGGTAAGAAGGCGAAGATCCGCGATGCACACATGATCGAGATCCTCGACCGCGCCTTCCCCCGCGCGGTGGCGATGAAGGACGGCAATACCCGCTTTGCGGCACTCGCACCAGCCCCGAAACCGATCGTTCGGCCTGCAGGCCTGGTGACGGACGAGGATCGCTCCGAGCTGTTCCAGCTCGCATCCGCGATCGAGGACGAACGTGATCCGGACGAAGAAACCTACGCGGAAGGTGGCATAGGCTCCGAATTGCCAGAACCCGTCGAAATGGCCGCATTGCCAACCACGAGCTCCGAGTTGCCTGGGGAACCGGGCGCAGCCGCCAACACGGCGCCGGTGGACAGCGTGACGGCTTATGCCGTGGCGGCGTTCCACAAGGCCGAAGGTCCGGTGCGCAAGGCCGGCCGCGAAATCGGCAATTTCCTCGTCGCTCCGGCGAACGCGGCGATCAACCCGGACGCAGCAGCAAGCCCGCTGCTGCGTACTGCTGCCAACGATCCGGCGCGTCGTGAACCGCAGGCGGCACAGACCTGGCGCGAGGGCGATCCGCTCATCCCCGACGGGACGTGGATCATCCAGATCGGCGCCTATGCAGAGCAATCTGACGCGGTGGACAGCATCCGCAAGGCCATGCGCGCGGCTCCTTCTGAGCTCGGTGAAGCTGTGCCCGTCACGGTCCCCGTCAAGACGGCTGACAACCGCACGCTCTATCGTTCGCGCTTTGGCGGATTCGATGGCGAGAAGGCGGCACGCAATGCTTGTGGACGTCTCGCCCGCGAGGCGATCCAGTGCATTCCGATCCCGCCCTCGAACTGGACCATGCCCCAGTCGGCCGAGAGCAAGGAAAAGCGGCGCGGCTAGCGCCTGCAATCAAACTCCTGTAACGGACAGGACCGGCAGATCAAGCGCCTCTGTGAGCGCGCGGACTTCTGCACGCGCGGCAACATGGGACATCGACATTTGAGTGTCGACCCCCTCCTCCCTGAGATCGAGAAGCGTTAGTCCGGATGGAAACATTTCGCGGAAGATGACGCGCTCGCCGAAGCCCGGCCCGCAACGGAAACCGATCCGCTGGGCAAGCGCATCGAGCACGACCTCGACCCGCCTCTTGTTCTTCGCGTCGACATGGGAAAGACGATTGCGAATGACGATCCAGTCGATCTCCCCCCCGTCGGAGACCGCTCTTCGCTTGCGGCACTCCCACACCATCTCGCTGTAAACGCTCGGCCCTTTGACCCTGTAGGTCTGCGGGTCGACGCGCCCCAGCAAATCGAAATCCACAAAACTGTCGTTCATCGGCGTGATGAGGGTGTCCGCCCGCGCATGCCCGAGCCGCGACAGATTGTTGTCGCTGCCGGGGCAGTCGATCACCAGGAAGTCGTTGCCCTCCGAAAGCCGGGCCACCGTCTCGGAAAGCTCCGCCTCCTCGGCCGCGTTTGCCTCCGCCACGGTCTCAAGCGCCGAACGCATGATGACAGCATGCTCCGGCATGACCAGATTGACGTTTGCAGCATCTGCCCATATCCGCCGGTTCTCGACATACCGCGTCAGAGACCTCTGGCGTCCATCAAGATCGATCGATCCGACGCGATATCCCTCATGCAGGAGATGCGCAATGACATGCATGGCGGTTGTCGTTTTTCCCGAACCGCCCTTTTCGTTGCCGAGTACGATTACATGAGCGGGCCGTTTCTCCCGCAACTCGCCTGTCATAGACCCCGCCCACTCCCGAAATGTTCGACACCACGGTCGAATCGCGCGGAGTCTGGGTGCTCGGGGATGGGGCGTCAACAGTTGCCCCGGGGGACACTGGATACTCCCCTCAGCTCCCCCTTGCGGCCTCCCCCGTCTCTGCGGCTACACTTGGCGGAAGTCCATGGGCGGGGGCCGCCCTTCATCTCCTTGGCGACAACTTCCGGGATTCCTTCGAATGAATGGCATGCTCACTCTCGACCAGCTTTCCGACCTTGTTTCGTCCGGCGACATCGACACCGTCGTCATGGCCATGCCGGATATGCAGGGGCGACTGGTCGGAAAGAGGATGGCAGCCCCCTTCTTCCTCGATACGGGCGTTCACGAAACCCACGCCTGCAACTACCTCCTCACGGTCGATACCGATATGGAGCCGGTCCCGGGCTATAAGGCCGCGAGCTGGGCACAGGGCTATGGCGACTTCGCGCTGAAACCCGACTTGTCCACCCTGCGCCGCGTTCCATGGCTACCCGGCACGGCCATCGTCATTTGCGATACTGTCGACCATCATGGCGAGGATGTTCCTCACGCGCCGCGCTCCATTCTCAAGAAGCAGCTGAAGCGCCTCGCCGCCATGAAAATGAAAGCCTTCATGGCGTCTGAGCTTGAGTTCTATCTCTTCGACGAGACCTACGAAGGTGCACACGAAAAGCGATACAGAGGTCTCAAGACCCCGAATTGGTACATTGAGGACTATCACGTCTTCGCGACCACCAAGGAAGAAGGCATCATGCGGGCGATCCGCACAGGCCTCGAAGGCGCAGGCATCCCCGTTGAGAATTCCAAAGGCGAGTGGGGTCCCGGACAGGAAGAAATCAACGTCCGCTATGCAGAAGCGCTGGAAATGGCCGACCGCCATACGCTTCTCAAGAACGGCATCAAGGAAATCGCATGGCTGCACGGCAAGGCCGTGACTTTCATGGCGAAGTGGAATTACGAACAGGCCGGGTCGTCCTGTCACATTCACATGTCGCTCTGGGATGAGAAGGCCAAGGACGCGCACTTCTTCGACGAGAAGGCGGAGCCTTACGGCATGTCCGAACTCTGCCAGAACTTCCTCGCAGGACAGCTGCGCCACGCGCATGAGATGACCTACTTCCTTGCACCCGTCGTGAATTCCTACAAGCGCTTCGTGAGCGGCTCATTCGCGCCGACCAATGTCGTCTGGTCCAACGACAATCGCACGGCGGGCTTCAGGATGTGCGGCGATGGCAAGAGCCTCCGCATCGAATGCCGCGTCGGTGGCGCCGACCTGAACCCTTACCTGGCCTATGCCGCCCTGCTCGCCACCGGCCTTCAGGGCGTGGAACAGAAGCTGAGCCTCGAGCCCGAGTTTACGGGCGACGCTTATGGCGGCGCAGGCATCCCCTCTCTCCCCAAGAGCCTACGTGACGCACTTACGGCGCTTGAAAAATCGGATACGCTCCGCGCCGCCCTCGGCGACGACGTTGTTGAGCACTATCTCCATACGGGACGCTGGGAGCAGATGGAATATGAACGCCGTGTCACGGATTGGGAATTGATGAGAGGCTTCGAACGAGGATGAGCGACACCCTGAAAGTCATATCCCCCGTCGACGGGAGCGTTTACGTGGAGCGCCCCTTGGCGACATGGACCGAGGTCGACGGCGCCCTTTCCGCGGCGAAGGCGGCTCAGGCCGCCTGGAAATATGTACCCGTCGCGGAGCGGGCCGCGCTCTGCCTGCGCTTCGTGGAAACCTTCCTTGCCATGAAGGACGAGATCGTGCCGGAGCTCGCCTGGCAGATGGGAAGACCCATCGCTTTTGGCGCCGGTGAGATGAGGGGCTTCGAGGAACGCGCACGCTACATGATCGCGATCGCAGGCGATGCGCTCGCCGATGTCGATGCGGGTCCCAAGGAGGGCTTCCGCCGCTGGGTCCGGCGCGAACCGGTTGGCACGGTGCTCGTGGTCGCGGCCTGGAACTATCCCTATCTGATCGCCGTCAATTCGGTCGTGCCGGCGATCATGGCTGGCAACACGGTGATCCTGAAGCATTCGGGACAGACACCCCTTTGCGCCGAGCGCTTCGCAACCGCCTTCGCCAAGGCAGGCGCACCGGACGGCCTCTTCCAGGTCGTACATATGAGCCATGAGATGACAGAGCGGACGATCGCCGACCCACGCACGGACCAGGTGATGTTCACGGGCTCCGTCGCTGGCGGACACGCAGTCGTCAAGGCGGCATCGGGTAGATTCATCAATGTTGGTCTAGAGCTCGGCGGCAAGGACCCCGCCTATGTACGCGCCGACGCCAATCTTCCCTTCGCCGTCGAGAATCTCGTGGACGGCGCCTATTTCAACTCCGGCCAATCCTGCTGCGGCAAGGAACGCCTCTATGTCCATGCCGACGTCTATGACGATTTCGTGGAGGGCTTCGTCGAACTTACGAAGAAATACAAGCTCGGCAGCCCTCTCGATCCAGAAACCACGATCGGTCCTATGGTGCGTGCCTCGGCCGCGACTTTCGTGCGCGGCCAGATCGAACAGGCAAAACGCGCGGGTGCACGGGCGCTCGTCGGAGAGGCTCGGTTCCCTGCCTCCAAGGCAGGCACCCCCTATCTGGGTCCGGAAGTTCTTGTCGATGTGAACCACCAGATGGATGTGATGCGCGAGGAGACTTTCGGCCCCGTCATCGGCATCATGAAAGTCACCTCCGACGAGGAAGCGATCCAGCTGATGAATGACAGTCCCTACGGACTGACGGCCTCCGTCTGGACAGAAGACGAAGAGGTCGGGGAAAAAATTGGCGAGCAGATCGACACGGGCACCTTCTTCCTCAACCGTTGCGACTATCTCGACCCCGCCCTCGCCTGGACCGGCGTCAAGGACACCGGGCGGGGCGCCACCCTTTCGCGCGTCGGCTATGAATTCGTCACCCGGCCGAAGAGCTATCACCTGAGAACGAAAACAAAATGATCGACACCTATCCGAGCTTGAACGGCAACTGGAACTTCCCGACGAAAATGCGCTTCGGGCCGGGGCGTATTCAGGAACTCGCGGAGGCCTGTTCGGTGGCGGGGATAAACCGCCCGCTTCTCGTAACCGATCCCGGCTTGAAACCGCTCCCGATGATCGCCGAGGCGCTTGCCCTTCTGGAAAAGAACGGTATTCCGCCCGCGCTCTTCACGGACGTGCATCCGAACCCGGTCGGCACGGACGTCGAAGCCGGCCTCAAGGTCTTCCGGAACGGGAAGCACGACGGCGTCATCGTCGTAGGTGGCGGCAGCGCGATGGACGCTGGCAAGGCCATTGCCTTCATGTCCGGGCAGACACGCCCCATGTGGGATTATGAAGACCGCGAGGACTGGTGGACACGCGCAGATCCAAAAGGCATCGCGCCGGTGATCGCCGTGCCGACGACTGCCGGGACCGGCTCCGAGGTCGGCCGCGCCGCCGTCATCACCGATGAAGGCGACCACACGAAGAAGATCATCTTCCATCCGAAGATGATGCCCGTCGATGTGATCTGTGACCCCGAACTGACCACTGGCCTCCCGCCGCACATCACGGCGGCGACGGGTATGGACGCCCTCTCTCACAATCTCGAAGCCTGGTGCTCGCCTTTCTGGCACCCGCTGGCGCAGGGTGTCGCTCTCGAAGGGATGCGGCTGGTGAAGGACTGGCTGCCGGAAGCGACGAGGCGCGGCAGCAACGTCGAGGCGCGCGCCTTCATGTTGGCGGCCTCGTCCATGGGCGCAACGGCCTTCCAGAAGGGCCTCGGCTCCATGCATGCGATGAGCCATCCCTGTTCCTCGCTGCGCGGCACGCATCACGGTCTCACCAACGCCGTGGTGATGCCCTATGTGCTGGTTCACAACAAGGCAGTGGTCGAGGAAAAGCTGACGGCGGCGGCGCGCTATCTCGACCTCAGGAAGCAGAGCTTTTCAGGCTTCGTGGACTGGGTCCTGGCGTTGCGCGAGGAAGTCGGCATCCCGCACACGCTGAAGGAAATCGGCGTTGATCTCGACGTTATCCCCGAGGCGGCCCCCATGGCGCTGGAAGACCCTTGCACCGGCGGCAATCCGCTCCCCATGAGTGTCGCCGACTATGAAACGCTCTACGCCAAAGCGATCGAAGGCCGTCTGGCCTGATTTCTATTTTGGTTGTCCGGGTACCCAGCGGCCCTCGCCGTCGTAGTGACCGGGGACATACCCCTTGGACTCCTCCGTGGGTGACACGGGCGGGAGGGGTGGGCCGTCACGCATTTGTGGTCTCACCCAGCCGCCATATTCGCTTTTGTGGCCAGGAATGAAGCTCTTGCGCGGCTCTGCCTTCGGCGCCGGATTTTCGATTGTCTGAAGGTCCGGTGCCTCTGGCGCGATCGGACCGCGCGCGAAGGTGGGCGACACGGCAAGAAGGGCGAGAAAGGCCACTGCTATTATCCTGAACATGACAGAGATATAGGGCTCGCAGTGGCGTTTACGACTGGAATTGATGTCCCGTCCCTTCGCCGTTATCTTCCGCGCGGCTTTCCGGAGGACCTGCTTATGCCGCTCGATACCACGAGCTATAAGATTCCCGTCGCACGCAGCGCCGCCGATCTTCGCGATGCTGTCGCCGCCTGGCGTAAGGACGGGCTGTGCGTAGCGCTCGTACCGACTATGGGGGCGCTTCATGAAGGGCACCTGTCGCTCGTCGACCTCGCTCGCACGAAAGCCGACCGCGTCGTCGTTTCCATTTTCGTGAACCCGACCCAGTTCGCGCCGAACGAGGATTTCTCAGCTTATCCCCGTACCGAAGCAGCCGATGCCGCGAAGCTGGAAGGCCAGGCCGACCTCATTTTTGCGCCTGACGCGGCCGACATGTACCCCGAAGGCTTCTCGACCACGATCTCTCTCACCGGTGTTACGGAGCCTCTGGAAGGCACGTTTCGACCAACGCATTTTGCGGGTGTCGCTACGGTCGTCGCCAAACTGATCCTCCGTGCGATGCCGGACATCGCGATCTTCGGTGAGAAGGATTGGCAGCAGCTCATGGTCATCCGTCGCATGGTTGCCGACCTCGACATTCCGGTCGAAATTCTGGGCGGACCAATCATGCGGGAAGCGGACGGTCTCGCCATGTCGTCGCGCAATGTCTATCTCTCACCGGAGGAACGGAAGGCCGCCGGCCAGCTGAACGTCATCCTGCGCGAGACGGCAGAGAACGTCGCAAAAGGAACGCCGATCTCAGAAGCAGTGGCCGAAGGATCGAAGCGTATCCTTGCACTTGGTTTCGAAAAACTCGACTATCTCGAAATCCGCGACGCCGCTTCCCTCGCCGCCTTCCCGGACGACAGACCCTCAGGTCCCGCCCGCATACTCGTCGCGGCGAAGATTGGCCGGACACGCCTTATAGACAACATGCCGGTCTGAACACGCGCTCAGAGGTGCGCCTTGAACCAGTCGCGCTGCACGGGGGCTGACATCTTGAACATGTCCCCGGTATAGGCCTGAAAATGCCCGCAGGGCAGCGTGAGGAATTTCTTCGGCTCCAGCGCCGCCTCATAGGCCGCCGCCGTCATGTCGTAGGGTGTCAGATGATCCTCAAGCGCCGCGACGAGCAGAAGCGGTGTCGGTGAAATGCGCGGCACGTAAATCCCCGGCTCGTATTCGGTGAACAGCTCGACGGACTGCAGCGTCACCTCGTTTTCCCACTTTGTGGAATTCGACTTCGTGAACACGGTAAAAAACGCGAAGGTATCCGCGGTGGGCAGCGCGCAAGGCTCGCCCTCCGGTGCCGTCACGGGAATGCGCGCGCCGGGTTCGCCACGCATCCGGGAGGCGCGATCCGCCTCAAATCCCGCCCGCATCGCTTTCCAGTGATCGCCGCGTATGAGCCGCCGCGCCGACTCGAGGCCGGCAACCAGCGGCACCTGCGAAACGACGCATTTGACGCGCCGGTCGATCGCGCCAACGACCAGCACATGGCCACCCGAGTAGCTCGACCCCCAGATGCCGATACGGTCCGGGTCGACTTCGTCCATCGCCTGCGCATGGGTAATTGCATCGCGATACCCGTCGATCTGCTGTCGCGGATCGAGATGGCCGCGTGGAGTTCCGTCGCTGTCGCCGCAATTCCGGTGATCGTAGACGAGTGAGGATATGCCCGCCTCCGCGAAAAATTCCGCGAAGTCGTCGAGATACATTTCCTTCACGGCGGAAAACCCGTGCGCCATCACAACCGTGGGAGCCGGTCCCTTTGCACCCTTGCCCGGATAGAACCATCCGCGAAGGGTAACGCCATCTTCCGTTTTGAACTCGATGTCGCGCCGCATCGTTCCCTCCCTCGTGTTTTTTCCAACACCAGCAGGGGAGCTGCCGCCTGTCACCCGCTCTTTCGGGCGGGTCAGAGAAGCCCGAGTTCTTCGAGCTCCCGGCGCATTTCCTCTGGCATGTCGTCCCCCGCCTCGCCTTTCTTCACATCCGCAGGCGCATCCTTGGCCTCCAGATACCGCCAGCCCTGAAAGGGCCGCCGCTCCTGCCGCCGCGTCGGCACGATCTCGTTGTCGAGCACAAGGCGGCAGCGGCCGATGCCTTCATTGTCCGTGAAGGGCTCGATCCCGATGAGCTTCTGGCGGCACCGGATGACGCCTTTCATGACCCAGTAGAGCGACCCGCCCGCAAGCAAATCGTCGGCGCGCTTCGGCGTCATGCGTGTCACATGCGCGAGAACCTGTGGCTGCTTGAGCTTCTTCTTTTCGGCAAGCCGCTCGGCCTGCCATTCCGCAAGATCTGAAATATCGTCCGCACCGACGCAGAGTTTGACGAGGTGAAGCGTCAAGCCTTGTTCTCCTCGAAGGCAACGAGCACCGCCCCCGCCTCAACCTGATCGCCCACGCCGGCATGCACCGCAGCGACCACGGAATCGACACCCGCTACCAATGTCTGCTCCATCTTCATCGCTTCCATGACCACGAGCGGCGCCCCCTTCTTGACGGTCGCCCCGGCTTCAGTCAGCACCTGAACAATCTTTCCCGGCATCGGCGCCTTGAGCGCACCCGTATCGGCTTCGGACGCAACATCGACATCCATGGGGTCGGCGATTTCGAACTCCGTCGCCATTCCTTCGTGGATGAGGATAAATCCCGCGCCCCTGGAGACACAAGCGGCGCTCAGACGAACGCCATCGACGGTCGCCGTCAGCGCGTTGTCGCCGCTCATGGCGGCGGAAGCGAGCATATCGTCGCCCTCATCGCGCGCACCGGCGATGCGCCAGCCCTCTCCGTCCGGCACGACGGTGAGCACGACTTCCTCGCCGCCCACGAGAAATTTCATCCGCTCGCTGCGGCGCCCGCCGAGAACCCAGCTATCGCTCGTTGACCAGGGCGAGAAAGGTTCATCGCCCTGCCGCTGCGAAGCTTCCAACTGCACCTTCCGGCGGAGAAGATGCGCAGCGACGCCAAGCGCAAGGATGCGCGGCTCTGCCCCGCCCTTCGGGACGAGTTGGTCGAGATGCCGGTCGATGAAGCCCGTATCGATATCCCCGGCCATGAAGGCTTCATGCCCCATCGCCGCGGCGAGAAAGGCGAGATTTGTCTTCGGACCCGCGACCTCCATGCGGGACAAAAATCCCCGGAGAGTACGAAGGGCGATCAGCCGCGTCTCGCCATGCGCGATGATCTTTCCGATCATCGGGTCGTAGAACATGCTCACCTCATCCCCCTCGCGCACGCCCATGTCCGCGCGGACATGAGGCATGTTCGACGGGAGACGGAGACGCAGCAGCTTGCCGATCGAGGGAAAGAACTTCTTCGCCGGGTCTTCCGCATAGAGCCGCACTTCCACGGCATGGCCCTTCAGCGGCACCTTGTCCTGCGTGAGCGGCAAATGTTCGCCCGCCGCGACGCGAAGCTGCCATTCGACGAGATCGAGCCCCGTGATCGCCTCCGTCACCGGATGCTCCACCTGGAGCCGCGTATTCATTTCCATGAACCAGAAACCGTCTGGCTTGAGCCCATCGGACGCATCCGCAATGAACTCGACCGTACCCGCACCGCGATAGCCGATGGCCTTCGCCGCGGCCACAGCCGCCTCGCCCATGGCTTTCCGCATTTCAGGCGGCATGCCCGGCGCGGGCGCCTCCTCGATCACTTTCTGGTGGCGGCGCTGCAGCGAACAATCGCGCTCATGGAGCGAAACGGCCTGCCCATGACCATCCGCGAAGACTTGAATCTCGATGTGGCGCGGTCGTGCGACATATTTTTCGACGAGCACACGCTCGTCGCCAAAGGCGGAGCCCGCCTCGCGCTGCGCGCTCTTGAGTTCCCTGGCGAAGTCGGCGGGGTCGTCGACGCGACGCATGCCTTTGCCGCCGCCGCCCGCGACCGCCTTGATGAGTACGGGGTAGCCGATCTTCACTGCCTGCTCGCCGAGAAAGTCCGCGTCCTGGTTGTCCCCGTGATAGCCGGGAACGACAGGCACGCCCGCTTTTTCCATCAGCGCCTTGGCCGCGTCCTTGAGCCCCATCGCGCGGATCGCACTTGCAGGCGGCCCGACGAAGATCAGCCCGGCCTTTTCGCAGGCTTCCGCGAAGCCCGCATTTTCGGAGAGGAAGCCATAGCCCGGATGCACGGCCCCGGCACCCGAGCGCGCGCAGGCATCGAGAATGGCGTCGATGCGGAGATAGCTTTCGGCGGCGGGCGCTGGGCCGATCCGGTAAGCCTCGTCGGCTTCCGCCACATGATAGGCATTGGCATCGGCATCCGAATAAACGGCGATGGTCTTGAGGCCCATGCGCCGCGCCGTGCGGATGACGCGGACGGCGATCTCGCCGCGATTGGCGATGAGAAGAGTCTTGAACATTTTATCCCCTCCTCACATCCGGAAGACGCCAAAGGGCGTCTCCGGTATCGGCGCATTGAGGGCGGCTGAGAAAGCGAGCGCGAGAACACGCCGCGTCTCCGAAGGTGCGACGATGCCATCGTCCCAGAGCCGCGCAGTTGCGAAATAGGGATGCCCCTCCTCGTCATATTTTGCGCGGATCGGTGCCTTGAAGGCGTCTGCTTCTTCCGGCGTCCATTTCTCCGCATCGCGATGCACCGTCGCGAGCACGCTGGCCGCCTGCTCGCCGCCCATGACGGAGATTCGCGCATTCGGCCAGGTGAAGAGAAAACGGGGCGAATAGGCACGGCCGCACATGCCGTAATTGCCGGCACCGTAGGAGCCGCCAATGATCAGCGTGACCTTCGGCACATTGGCCGACGCGACCGCCGTTACCAGCTTTGCGCCGTCCTTGGCGATGCCACCCGTCTCATATTCGCGACCCACCATGAAGCCTGCAATGTTCTGGAGAAAGAGAAGCGGCACCTTTCGCTGACAGCAGAGCTCGATGAAATGAGCACCTTTCAGAGCCGACTCCGAAAAGAGGATGCCGTTATTCGCGATGATGCCGACCGGCAGCCCGTGAATATGCGCGAAGCCGCAAACAAGGGTGGTACCGTAGAGCCTCTTGAACTCGTCGAAGTCGGACCCATCCACCAGCCGCGCGATCACCTCGCGCACGTCGTACTGGATCGAGAGCGAATGTGGCACCACACCATCAAGCTCGGCCATGTCGTAGAGCGGCTCTCGCGGTTCGGCGAGCGGAATGGCGATGGATTTCTTCCGGTTAAGCGTGCCCGCAATCTGGCGCGCAATGGCAAGCGCATGCGCGTCGTCCACTGCGTAGTGGTCGGTAACGCCCGACTTGCGGGAATGGACATCGGCGCCGCCCAAATCCTCCGCCGTCACCACCTCGCCCGTTGCCGCTTTCACCAGCGGCGGCCCGCCAAGAAAGATCGTGCCCTGCTTGCGCACGATCACCGTCTCGTCGGACATGGCAGGAACATAGGCACCGCCCGCCGTGCAGGACCCCATGACGACGGCGACCTGCGGAATGCCCTTCGCCGACATGCGCGCTTGATTGTAGAAAATCCGGCCGAAATGCTCGCGGTCGGGAAAGATATCCGCCTGGTTCGGGAGGTTCGCCCCACCCGAATCCACCAGATAGAAGCAAGGGAGATTATTCTCGAGCGCTATTTCCTGCGCACGGAGATGCTTCTTCACGGTGACAGGATAATAGGTGCCGCCCTTGATCGTCGCGTCGTTGCAGACGATGACGCATTCCTGACCCGCAATGCGCCCAATGCCCGTGATGATGCCGGCAGCGTTGATCGCCTCGCCATACATGCCATGCGCGGCCATCGGGGATAATTCGAGGAACGGTGTACCCGGATCGATGAGCCCGTAGACGCGGTCGCGCGGCAGCATCTTGCCGCGCGAAACATGCCGCTCACGGGAGCGTTCGTCGCCGCCAAGCGCCGCCCTCCCCCTCTCGTCGTTGAGCGCGGCGGTGAGCCGCCCCATCGCCTCCGCATTCTGCTTGAAGCGGGCATCCCGCGTGTTGACGCTTGTTTTCAGAATCGCCACGGCATTCCATCCCGGACTGGATTTTTTATAAAAACGATCATACGTTCGTATCCTGGATCAGGCAAGGCCCGGATCGGCCTTCAATCGAAGGATCGTCTATTGAGCAGAACGGCAGGTTCCTCGGGCAAAAAGACACTCGCCGCCATCCGCGAGGCAGGGCTCGACCTCATTCATGAGCGCGGCTTCGAAGCGGTGAGCCTGCGACAGCTCGCGGCCCGGGTCGGCCTGCAGCCCGGCTCCCTCTACAACCATATCGAGACCAAGCAGGAC
>JAGUWA010000092.1 GCA_020062605.1 Parvibaculum sp.
CACTTCATCGCATCCTGCCTTGTTGTCGTCGCGTCGCTCATGCGCTCTTCCGTCCGCTCCGGGCCTGTCAGCATGGCCGCGATCCGAAATTCCTCGAATCACCGCCTTCAAGGCGATGATTCGGCTTGCACGCCCCCCTGTCCATAGCTGCCGTTAACTTTTTGTTAATAGATGCAAACGGGACTCACCTCGCCAGGGGCTCGAACTGTCTCGAAGCACGGAAACCGCCCGTTAACGATTTCTGACCGGCCGTCCTTAATTCCGCGTTAAGCAGCATGGTTAAGATGTGCCGTGGCGGTACAAATCGCACCGGCGCGGCACGGATCGCCGTTCACGCGAGCGTTTTCGTCGCGATCTCGTAGACGTCGCGCGACAGTCCTTCCGTCCCCGCGATCCGCTTCAGCTCCTTCTGCATGAGCTTCCGCCGCTTCGGCTCGAACTGACGCCAGCTCTTGAACGTCCCCAGAAGCCGCGCCGCCACCTGCGGATTGAGCTTGTCGAGCTCGAGCACCTTGTCCGCGACGAAGCGGTAGCCCGCGCCTTTCGCATCGTGGAAGTGGAGCTGGTTCATCGAAGCGAAACTCGTGATGAGCGCGCGCACCTTGTTCGGGTTCTTCATCGTGAAGGCGGGATGCCCCGTCAGCCGCTTCACTTCGTCGAGCGTGCCGGGCATGGACGACATCGCCTGGATCGACAGCCACTTGTCCATCACGAGATGGTCGTCCTTCCAGCATTCGTAGAAAGCGGCGAGCGCGGCGGTCCTCTCCGGGCAGTCGATATGCGAGAGCACGGAAAGCGCCGCGATGGAATCCGTCATGTTGGAGGCTGTGCGGAATTGTTCCGCCGCAAGCTTGATGCCATCTTCGCCCGGCGCCGCCGCCAGATAGCCGAGACAGGCATTGCGGAGCGCGCGGCGTCCTGCGTCTTCGGCATCGGGGCTGTAGGGGCCCGTCACCTCCATGCGGTGATAGGCGGAGAGCAGCGCCTCCTTTGCATGAGCGGCAATCGAACCGCGCAAGGATTCGCGCGCCTTGTGGATCGCGTCGACATCCACATTCTCGCCGATGATCTGCGCCAGCGTCTGCTCGCTCGGCAGCAGGATGATCTGCGCCACGAAGTCGGGATCGATCTTCCGCGCGCTCAAAAGCTCCTGCACCATCTCGGCGAAGGCCATGCCCTGCCGGGGCGCCGCGCCTTCCTTTGCCGCCTCCACCATCTTCACGAGCAGCGCCGTCGCATAGCGCTGCGCCGCTTCCCAGCGGTTGAAGCTGTCGCTGTCGTGCCGCATCAGGAACACGAGGTCGCGCTCCTTGAGGTTCGCGTCGAGCTTCACCGGCGCGGTAAAGCCCCGCAGCAGCGACGGCACCGGTTTCTCGGCCACATTCTTGAAGCGCCATGTGCCTTCGCGCTCCGTGAGATGCAGCACGCGCGTCTTCGCGCCCGCCTTCTCCTCGCCTTCGAGCATGAGGGGCATGTCCTTGCCGTCCGGCCCCACAAGGCCGACCGCGACCGGAATGTGATAGGGCTCCTTCACCCGCTGCCCCGGCGTCGGCTGGCACACCTGGCTCATCTTCAGCGTATAGGTCTTGCGCGTCGCGTCGTAGCGTCCGGAAGCGAGCACTTCGGGCGTGCCCGATTGCCAGTACCAGCGCTTGAACTGCTTGAGGTCGAGTTTCGCGCCATCGCTGAGCGCGTCGAGGAAATCTTCCACCGTCGCCGCTTCGCCGTCATGCCGCTCGAAATAGAGATCCATGCCTTTGCGGAAGCGTTTTGGCCCCGCCATGGTGTGGATCATGCGGCAGAGTTCCGCGCCCTTCTCGTAGACGGTCGCCGTATAGAAATTGTTGATCTCGATATAGCTGTCCGGCCGCACGGGATGGGCGAGCGGCCCGCCATCTTCGGGAAACTGGTGCGCGCGCAGGAGCCGCACATCGGAAATGCGCTTCACCGGCCGCGAGCGCATGTCGCTCGTGAACTCCTGGTCGCGGAAGACCGTCAGGCCCTCCTTCAGGCAAAGCTGGAACCAGTCGCGGCAGGTGATGCGGTTGCCCGTCCAGTTGTGGAAATACTCATGCGCGATGATCGACTCGATCGCCGCGTAGTCGGCATCCGTCGCCGTGTCGGGCCGCGCGAGAATGTATTTGTCGTTGAAGACGTTGAGGCCCTTGTTCTCCATCGCGCCCATGTTGAACGCGCTCACCGCGACGATCATGAAGATGTCGAGGTCGTATTCGCGGCCGAAGCGTTCCTCGTCCCATTTCATCGAGCGCTTCAGCGCTTCCATCGCATAGGCGCAGCGGTCCTCGTTCCCTTTTTCCACGAAGATGCGCAGCGTCACCTCCCGGCCCGACATGGTGACAAACTTGTCTTCCACCGAGGCGAGGTCGCCCGCGACGAGCGCGAAGAGATAGGAGGGCTTCGGGAACGGATCGTGCCACTCCACGAAATGCCGCCCGTCCTTCGTCTTGCCCTTCTTCACCGGATTGCCGTTGGACAGCAGCACGGGCTCGCTCTTCCTGTCGCCCGTGATCCTCGTGCGGAACACCGCCATGTTGTCCGGCCGGTCGAGATAATAGGTAATCCGGCGGAACCCCTCCGCCTCGCATTGCGTGCAATAGATGCCGTCGGTGAGGTAGAGGCCGGTCAGCGCCGTATTTTCTTCCGGCGCGCAATTCGTCACCGTTTCGAGCGTGAAGGGGCCATCCGGCACCTCATGGATCGTGAGATGCGTGTCCGTCACGCTGTAGCGGTTCGGCCCGAGCCGCTCGCCGTCGATCTTCACCTCGACGAGCTTCAGCTTCTCCCCGTCCAGCACGAGCGGCGCGGCCCTCTCCGCGCTCGCCTTGTTCCGCTCCATCGTCAGCTTCAAATGGACGCGGGTCGCCTTCGGATCGAGCTCGATATCGAGGCTCACCTCCCGCGTCGTGAAGGCGGGAACCTGGTAGTCCTTGAGGCGGATAGGGCGGGGGTCTTCGGTGCGCATGGATGGGGGCTCGAAACTCGATACGGGACAATTGCCCTTAATATAACGAGTCTCGAACCTCGGCGAGCGGAATGGCGGAAATGGGGCGGTCGCGGGCGGCCCTTACTCCGCCGGCCCCATGATCCCGCTCACGAGGGCGTCGGCATCGCCCGCCAGCACCATCACATCGTCGGGCAGGTTCTCGGGGTTCTGCCGTGCGCAATCGGCAAGACGGCTCAGCAGCACCATCATCTTCGGCGCCGCCGCGATCACCTTCGCCTGCAGTTCCACACGTTCCGGCGTCATGTCGTATTCGACGCCCGGCACGCGCCAGCCGCCGCCTTCATGGCTGCCCGTCACGACCACGGGGTGCGTCCCCGGCACGGGATGTCCGGCGCATTCTTCCGCCCCGCGCCACTTGTTGGCGACGCGCACCACATGCCATTCCTCCATCTCCGGGTCGAGATGGGAAAGCGTTGCCACTTCTTCCGTTTCGAGCTCGCGCGCGGCGAATTCGCGGCCGAGCCCCACGTCGTAATGGATGCGCAGCGGCTCATCCATGTCCTTGACCCATTGCGGTACGACGCGCTCGATCACCGCCCATGTGCCGACCGGGCGCACATAGACCCGCTGGTTCTTGTGGAACTGTGCTTTCGCCATCTGACGAGGGACCTCCGCCCGGAAAAGACATGACCTTGGCGTCATTATCCTCGCCGGGCGGTTAGCACAGGCTTAAGACAAAGCTTCGGTTTGTCCGGAATAGCGACACTCTGCGGTGCTGGATCACTCCGCCGGCGCGCCGGGCGCCTTGCCGCCGCCGTGCCCGAACCGGGCGCCCATCCGCCGGAAAAAGCCGCCGATCCGGGCGAGGCCGCCCCGCGCATCTTCCATCAGCGTATAGGCGACCGGCACCACGACAAGCGTCAGCAGCGTCGAGGAAATGAGCCCCCCGATCACGAGCACGCCCATGGAATTGCGGAACTCCGCGCCCTGGCTGTTCGATATGGCGACCGGAATGAGCCCGAAGATCGTCGCGATCTGCGTCATCAGCAC
>JAGUWA010000324.1 GCA_020062605.1 Parvibaculum sp.
CGTTCGAGCGCCGTGTCCACGGCCTCCCAGTCGAAGCCGCCATGCTGGCAGAACTTGCCGTCTTCGGCCGCGATCGCGGCGCGTTGCAGGTGCGGGGATATCTCGGAAAGCGGCCGCCAACTCTTTGAAATGCCATGACCTTCCGCGAGCCGGATGAGCATCAGTGGCGTCGCCGGCGGCGGCACCACCGCATAGAAAAGGATCGCGATGGCGGGCCCGAAAAAGAGCAGGATCAGCACCTGCGCCAGGACACGGCTTATCCCCGCCGCAAGGCCCGCCCTTTCCGGCGCCTCGCCCTCATCTGCCCTGAGGCGATCGCCGCCCGGCCCTTCTGGTCTGAAGTCATGGCTCACGGCGCGATCATCGGTAAGCCGCGACGCCCGCACAAGGCCCCCGCCCCTTAAAAAGCAAGGAAGACAGTCGATTTTTGTGTCGCCGCCTTCAAGAATGCGACACAATATCACACTTAAATTTTGGGTTTTATCCCCGATATCTTCTCCAACATCTATTGTCCGGGATGAGGCACATGAACCCCGAAGTAAAAGCCTTCTTCGACGAAACGACATCGACCGTCACCTATGTCGTGACGGACCCCGAAACGCGTCATGCGGCGATCATCGACGGCGTGGCCGACTACGATCCGGTCACCGGCGCTCTGAGCCACAAATCGGCGGCCAGGGTGATCGATTTCGTGAAAGCGGAGGGCCTCACGGTCGATTGGGTGCTCGACACGCATGCCCATGCCGACCATCTCACCGCAACGCCCTATCTGCAGCAGAAACTCGGCGGCAAGAGCGGCATCGGCGAACACATCTCCGACATCCAGTCGCACTGGCGCAACGTCTTCGACATGCCCTATGTCGCGGCGGACGGTACCCCCTACGACCGCCTGTTCGCCGATGGCGACACCTTCACCATCGGAAAGCTGGAAGTACGCGTCATCCACACACCCGGCCATACGGCCGCTGATGTCACTTATGTAGCCGGCAACGCGGCTTTCGTGGGTGACACGTTGTTCATGCCGGACTACGGCACCGCGCGCACGGACTTCCCCGGCGGCAATGCGCACACGCTCTATGCCTCGATCCGCAAGATTCTGGCCTTGCCCGGCGAGACCCGCGTCTTCGTCGGTCACGATTACCTGCCGGAATCCCGCAAGGAATATCGTTGGGAATCGACGGTCGAGGAACAGCGGAAATCGAACAAGCACGTCCATGAAGGCGTAAGCGAAGAGGAGTTCGTGACGCTTCGCGAGGAACGGAATGCGAAGCTCGGGACACCGCGCCTGCTCTATCCTTCGCTGCAGGTGAACATCCGCGGCGGCAACCTGCCCGAGCCGGAAGGCAATGGCGCCGTCTACATGAAGACACCGGTCAAGCAGGTGGACTGACAGGCTTTCGCCTACTCTCCCCGCAGCTTCTTCACGCCGAGGAATCGCATGGCGATGCGCTCGCATGTCGGCTCGCTCTTTCCCTTGCGGACTTTTCGCAGGAAATATTTCTCGAACGCAATCTTCGCGAGGTGGACCCAGTAGCCCTGCCCCGCCCAGTTGACGTTGCGTGGCGGAATTTGCGGCAGGGCAATGAAGGCAACGCCGTCATTCCCGAAATCGGCAAGACAAATCGCATTCCACGTCGCCTCCTTCTCGGGCTCACGGCCATCGATGGTCTCACGGATGTTCTGCGCGACGGCGGTCACCATCGATTCGATCATGTAACCCGTCTTCGGCATACCGACCGGCACCGGTGTGCTCTCGTATGACGGAATCGCGACGCAGACGCCGATGCCATAAATATTTGGATAGCGGGGGTTCCGCTGATGCCGGTCGACCAGCACGAAACCTCGCGGATTGGCCAGCCCCTCAATGGGCTTCCCGTCTTCGTCGAACAGGCAGCGAACGCCGCGAAACGCCGGGATCATCATGTTGAGGCGCGATGGCAGTTCGTGAACCTTGCGCACGCCGCCATCCTCGGCGATTTCGCTGACAACGACCTTGTCTGCATCGACGCGATCCACGCGCGCATTCGTAATCCATTTGATGTCGCGGTCGCGCAGGACTGACTCCAGCAATCCCTTGGTATCGCCGACACCGCCAAGACCGAGATGGCCGATATAGGGCTCAGATGTGACGAAAGTGATGGGAACGCGGTCTCGAATGCGCCGCTTGCGCAAATCGGTATTCACGAGCATCGCGAACTCGTAGGCCGGGCCGAAACAGGATGCTCCCTGCACAGCACCCACGACCACCGGTCCCGGATCCTTGCAGAAAGCCTCCCACTTCCGCGCCAGGTCGGCTGCATGGTCGACATGACAGATGGAGGAACTGTTCTGCGAGGGTCCAAAGCCCTCGATCTCGTCGAAGGCCAGCTCCGGGCCGGTGGCTATCACCAGATAATCGTATTCGACCGTGCTGCCGTCACCGAGGTCCACAGCGCTCTCTGCAGGGCGTATCCTTCGCGCACCCGCCGCCGAGAAGGAAATACCGAATTTCGAAAAAGTCTCCGGCAGGTGGATCTTGATGTCCTCCGGCTTGCGCCACATGACAGCAACCCAGGGATTGGACGGCACGAAGTGAAACCACGGCGTATCCGAGACGACCGTAATCTCCGCATCGGCACCAAGCGTTTCGCGTAGCTCATACGCCGCTGACGTGCCACCGATACCCGCTCCTAGAACGACGATTTTCTTGCGCATTTTTCTCTCCGGACGGGAAAGGCCGCAGCTTTCCTCTGCCTCGTTGTCAGAAGGCGCTGGCGGACTTCAGACCGAGTTTTTTGAAGATCATCGCTGCAGGACAGAACCCGGTGAAAGACGCCTGGAGCAGGTTGAGTCCTACGAAGGCCGTCAGCAGCAGCCAATAAGTGCTGTGAACCTGGCTCAGCACGAGGCTGACCAACACGACGAAACCCGCAAACGCCATGACGGCGCGATCAATCGACATTGCCATTCTCCCTTTGCCTTGCTCGTTGCCTGCCCGTTCAATATCCGTGTGCCGATCTTGGGCCGACCGGCCCCGCCGGAATATGATCTGGGTCAAATCCCCGGATACTGGAGGATGCTTGAATATCGAGGAAGCACAATATATTTGTTTTTTCTAAATTAGCATCGAGTTATATTTTGGTCAAGACAACGCAACAACCCGGGGTCGTCATGACGGTTCGCCTTCTCCTCATTGCGGCAATGCTCTCGCTAGCCGGCGTGGCGCAAGTTAGCGCGGACACGGCAGAGGTAAGGCTGACATCCGTCGGCGACCGCAAGGCCGTCATCGCCACCGTGGAACCGGTGCACGAACTCTTCGCCAGGTCCCGCATTGCCGGCACGATCTCCACCATCGGAATAAAGGAAGGCGACAAGGTGAATGCCGGCGACAGCATCGCGGTCGTCGTCGACGAGAAGCTGATGCTGCAGATGAAGGCCGTCGAGGCGCGGATCGAGGCACAGGAGGCCGAGTTCGAGCAGGCGCGCATAGACTTCGACAGGGCGTCCTCTCTGCGGAAATCCGGCACCATCTCCCAGGCAACCCTCGACCAGGCACGCACCCGCTTCAACGTCGCCGAGCGCAACCTTCGCGCATTGCGATCCGATCGCCAGGTCATCGAACAGCAATCCATCGAAGGTGCCGTTCTCGCCCCCGGCGCGGGACGCATACTGGACGTGCTGCTTCAGGAGGGCAGCGTCGTCATGGCGGGCGACAATGTCGCCAGATTGGCGACCGACAACTACATCCTCCGCATGCAGCTTCCCGAAAGGCATGCGCGCTTCCTGAAAACCGGCGACGAAATCCTTGTCGGCGCGCGCGGCATGGCGAGCACGGAGAACGAGGTAACCCGGACCGGAAAAGTGGTAACGGTCTATCCAAGGATCGACCAGGGACGCGTCATCGCGGATGTCGACGTGGAGAACCTCGGCGATTATTTCGTCGGCGAGCGCACACGGGTCTTCGTCGCGACAGGAGAACGGGAGGCGATGGTCCTTCCGGACGGCTTCGTCTACCGGCGATTTGGCGTGAGCTACGCAAAGCTCGATTCCGGCGAGGAAGTCGTCGTACAAGTCGGACTCGCCGTGGACGGCGGCATCGAAATTCTCTCAGGGCTGCGGCCCGGCGACGTGGTGGTGAAGCCGTGAAAATCGGAATCTCCGGCGCCCTGACGCGTGCCTTCATTTCCTCTCCCCTCACCCCCTTGATGCTGGTCGGCTCGCTGCTGGTCGGAACTCTCGCGCTCCTCGCCCTGCCCCGCGAAGAAGAACCGCAGATCAGCGTGCCGATGGTCGATATCATCGTGAGCACGAAGGGCTATCGTGCCGAGGACGCGGTCGAACTCATCACACGTCCCCTCGAGGATATCGTGAAGGGAATCGACGGAGTCGAACACGTCTACTCGAACACGGAAGACGACCGCGTCCTGGTAACGGCACGATTTCTCGTCGGCACGGATCAGGATACGGCACTCCTGCGCGTTCACGAGAAGATCCGCGCCAACATTTCCGACCTGCCTTACGGCATTCCCGAGCCGCTGATCGTCGGACGGGGCATCAACGACGTCGCGATCGTGGCCTTCACCCTCTCGCCTCGGCCGGAAGCGGCCGACCGCTGGACCGACAACGGTCTTCGGCAGATCGCACAGGAGCTGCAGCACGAGCTGATGAAGGTCGACGATGTCGGCCTGACCTACATTGTCGGCGGTAGTCCGAACCAGATACGCATTGAGCCCGACCCGGAGCGTCTTGCGCTCTACGGTGTTACCCTCAGCCAACTGGTCGACAAGCTGCAGAACGCCAATCGTTCGCTTGTTGTCGGCCGCGTCATGCAGGATAACGTCAGTTCGATCGTCGTCGCCGGCGAAACGCTTCAGGGTGTGCCCGACATCGGGCTCCTTCTTCTCACCACGCGTGACGGACGCCCGGTTTACATCAAGGACGTCGCGGACGTCGTGGTCGGTTCCGCGGAGACCGAGTCGCGGGCCTGGAATCTGACGAAGACGGAAGCGGGCGACCTTCACCGGCTGCCTGCCGTCACCGTGGCAATCGCCAAGCGCAAGGGCGCAAACGCCGTCGTTGTGGCGGACGAACTCCTCGCCCGCCTTGAAACCATTGGAGATCGTCTCGTTCCGGCGGGCGTCGACGTAGCAGTCACGCGGAACTATGGCGCGACCGCCACCGAGAAGGCGGACGAACTCCTCTTTCACCTCGCCCTGGCAACCGTCTCCATCGTCGTTCTCATCACCTGGGCCGTAGGCTGGCGAGAAGGCATCGTCGTTCTCGTGGTCATCCCGACAACCATCCTCCTCACGCTCTTCGCCTCCTGGCTCATGGGTTACACGATCAACCGCGTCAGCCTGTTCGCACTCATCTTTTCGATCGGCATCCTCGTGGACGACGCGATCGTCATCGTCGAGAACATCGTCAGACACTGGCACATGAAAGGAACGAAGGACCTCGTGTCGAGTGCGGTAGAGGCCGTCGCCGAGGTGGGAAATCCGACGATCATTGCCACTCTGACCATCATCGTGGCGCTTTTGCCCATGATGTTCGTGAGCGGCATGATGGGCCCCTACATGAGCCCGATCCCGGCGAATGCCTCATTCGCCATGATCTTCTCCTTCTTTGTCGCCGTCATCATAACGCCTTGGTTGCTCTTCCGGATCGCGCGTCGCCGCTTCGAGAGCGGCGGTGCGGCTGGCGCAGGCGAAGGGCATGACAGAGACAGTGCGCTCGCACGCCTTTACCTGCGCGTGGCAACGCCAGTCCTCACCGGCCGCAGGAACTCAAAGCGGCTGCTGATCGCCGTCGGCGTGGCGACGCTCGCCGTCTGCCTGCTCTTTGTCACGAAAGACGTCGCGGTGAAACTCCTGCCTTTCGACAACAAGTCGGAACTGCAGGTCGTCCTCGACATGCCGCACGGGACAACCCTTGAAGATACTCAACGCGTCCTCTTTGCCGCCGCGAACAAGCTCAAGGGAATCCCCGAACTCACCTCCATTCAGCTTTATGCGGGAACCTCGGCGCCGTTCAACTTCAACGGCCTCGTCCGTCACTACTACCTTCGCAGCGGCCCTCAACAGGGCGACCTCCAGGTCAACTTCGTCTCGAAGGACGAACGCTCGCGCGCGAGTCACGATCTTGCAATCGTCGTGCGGACCGAGCTGGCGTCGCTGCCTTTGCCCGAAGGTGCTGTCCTGCGCGTTGTCGAGGTTCCGCCCGGTCCTCCGGTTCTCGCTACGCTGCTCGCCGAAATTTACGGGCCCGACGAGGCAACGCGGCGGGCGGCGGCAAGGAAGGTCGAGGAGGCGTTCCGCTCAATCGACTTCATTCAGGACGTCGATACCTCCTTTTATGCGCCCGCACCGCGGCAGCGTTTTCTCATCGACCAGGACAAGCTCGAGTTTCACGGTGTCGAACAGCAGGTTGTCTACGACACGATCGCGACCGTGATCGGCGGAGCCGAAATCGGCTACTCGCAGCGCGGGCATGGCGCCCGGCCCTACAACATCGTCGTGAAGCTGCCCCGCAGCGCTCTTTCCATCGGCGAACACATTCTCTCGACGCCGATCCCGGCCGGCGGAACGGTACGGGAGGGCAAGAACGTCGAGCTCGGCGATGTTGTCACGGTGGTGCCCGAGCCCGGCTCCTATGCCCTCTACCGGAGAGACGGCCGCCCCGCCGAAATGGTGCTTGCGGAAGTCGCTGGCCGCTTTGAAGCACCGATATACGGCATGTTTGCCGTGGAGAAGGCAATCAGGGAGATGGATTGGGGTGAGGCGGGGCCACCCGATATCCGCTACCACGGACAGCCGACGGACGAGTCGCGGGTCACGCTGCTATGGGATGGCGAATGGGAAGTGACCTATGTCACCTTCCGGGACATGGGTGCGGCCTTCGGTGTGGCGATACTCGGCATCTATCTGCTGGTCGTTGCGCAGTTCGGCTCCTTCAAGCTGCCACTCGTCATTCTGATCCCGGTACCCTTGACGCTCATCGGTATCGTTCTCGGTCACTGGGCATTTGGCGCGGCCTTTACCGCGACCTCCATGATCGGCTTCATCGCCCTTGCCGGCATCATCGTGAGAAATTCGATACTGCTCGTGGATTTCATCCAGCACCGCCGCGTCCAGGGAGATGCATTGCGGGATGCCCTGCTTGAGGCGGGCGCCATCCGCTTCAAGCCGATTGCGCTGACCGCCGCTGCAGCGATTATCGGCGCAATCTTCATTATTGCCGACCCCATCTTCCAGGGGCTCGCCTTGTCGCTTGTCTTCGGCCTCGCCTCTTCGACGGCACTCACGCTGCTTGTCATACCCGCCGTCTATATTCTGCTGCGCGATGACAACAGGGGATTTGAGCGTCGCGACCGCAGCAATGAAAACGGCGCCGCATAGAAACGGCGCCGTTCAGGTTCGGTCGTGAATTCGGATCCGGAGCGCTACGCTCCCGCTTATCCCTGCTTGATGGGAAGGCCCGCTTTTTTCCAGCCTTCGATCCCGCCGGTCATCTCGAAGAGTTCGCCCTCGCAGGTGGCGGCGAGACGCCCGGCGTTGGACGTCGTTCGCATTCCGCCCTTGCAGTGAAAGATGACCTTCTTCTTTCCAAGCTTGCGGAGGTCGTGACCATCGAGCTCCGAAAGCGGCACGAGATGCGAACCCGGAATATGCTCCTGTGCGTGCTCGCTTGGCTCGCGAATATCGATAAGGACCGTATCGCCCGATTCCAGCCACTTCTTGACAGTTGCGGCGTCGATTGGTTTGAGACTCATGTGCGCTTTCCCTTTCTGCCGGCTCTACCCGCCGGCGGACAATAGATATCGGCCAGCGTCTCGATGATGCGTTGAGCTTCCGGGCTTGCCAGCCTGTAGTAGATCGTCTGCGAAACGCGCCGCGTCGCGACGAGCCCC
>JAGUWA010000445.1 GCA_020062605.1 Parvibaculum sp.
GCGATACGCGCCGCGCGGACGCCGCCGGAACCCGCGCCGATGACGAAGAGGTCGTAGTCGTATTTGGTCATCGTTCGGACTCCCGGTCTTTTCGATTCCTGGCGTCATTGCCGCTTTGAGGCGGCAATCCAGAACCGCAGTTCGCGACTGCCGCTCTGGACCCCCGGGTCAAGCCCGGGGGTGACAACAATATTCAAGTTGTCACTTCGTCTCGATGATATCGGTACCCGAGGGCGTGCCTACAATGGCGAGCGCGGCGATGCCGATAAACAATCCGTTATCGACGACGCCGGGGATGCGGTTCAAGGCCGCGGCGAGGCCGTCCGGGTCCGGAATTTTGCCGAATGCGCAGTCGTAGATGAAGTTCTCGCTGTCGGTAAAAAAGGGTTCGCCATATTCGTCGGCGCGGCGGGACATCTTGCCCGAGCAGCCAAAGGCGCTGGCGACTTCCGCAATCTTGCGTGCCGTGACCGTGGCGCCGAAGGGAATGACCTCGACGGGAAGCGGAAAGGCGCCGAGCGTCTCCACCAGTTTCGACGCATCGGCGATCACGATCATTTGATCGGACGCCGTGGCGACGATCTTCTCGCGGAGCAGCGCACCGCCGCCGCCCTTGATGAGGCGGAGATTGCGGTCGAGTTCGTCCGCACCATCGACGGTGATGTCGAGATGCGGCGTGTCGTCGAGATTGGAGAGCGGGATGCCGAGGCTCGCGGCAAGCTTGCCCGTGCGCTCCGAGGTCGGCACGCCGACGACCTCAAGCCCCTGCTTCACCTTCTCGCCCAGCGCGCGAACGAAATGTTCCGCCGTCGAGCCGGTACCGAGACCGAGCTTCATGCCCGGCTTCACATAGTCGAGCGCGCGAATGGCCGCCGCCTTCTTCTGTTCGTCGGCCGTCATGGATCAGAGCCCCGCCATCGCTACATATTTCACTTCGAGAAATTCCTCGATGCCCCAGGGTCCGCCTTCGCGGCCGAGCCCCGACTCCTTGAAGCCGCCAAAGGGTGCGACTTCCGTCGAGATGATGCCCGCGTTGACGCCGACCAGTCCGTATTCGAGCGCCTCCGCCATACGCCAGACGCGACCGATGTCGCGGCTGTAGAAATAGGAGGCAAGGCCGAAGGGCGTGTCGTTTGCGAGCGCAACCGCTTCCTCTTCCGTTTCGAAGCGGAAGACGGGCGCAAGCGGCCCGAAGGTTTCCTCGCGCGCGGCCTTCATGTCCTGCGTCATGCCGACGATGACCGTGGGCTCGAAGAAGGTGCCGCCCTTCGCATGGCGCTTGCCGCCGGTGAGGATTTTCGCACCGCCCGCGACGGCGTCCGCGACATGCTCCTCGACCTTTTCGACCGCGGCCATTTCGATGAGCGGGCCTTGCGCGACGCCCTCCTCGAAGCCTGAGCCGACTTTGAGCTGCGCAACCTTCTTCGCGAGCTTCTCCACGAATTCGTCGTGCACGGCGGACTGCACGAGGAAGCGATTGGTGCAGATGCAGGTCTGGCCGGTGTTGCGATATTTGGAGGCGACGGCGCCTTCGACCGCCGCGTCGATGCCGGCGTCGTCGAAAACGATGAAGGGCGCGTTGCCGCCGAGCTCCAGCGAAATCTTCTTCACCGTGGAGGCCGACTGCTGCATCAGCTCCTTGCCGATTTCGGTGGAGCCCGTGAAAGTGACTTTCCGCACGAGCGGGTTCGACGTCATCTCGCCGCCGATGGCGCCTGCCTTGCCGGTGACGATGCTGAGGACACCATCGGGAACGCCAGCGCGGCGGGCCAGCTCCGCCAGCGCAAAAGCGGAGAGCGGCGTCATGGTGGCGGGCTTGACGACCATCGTACAGCCGGCCGCGAGCGCGGGCGCGGCCTTGCGCGTGATCATGGCGGCAGGGAAGTTCCACGGCGTGATGGCGGCGCAGACGCCGATGGGCTGCTTCAGCACGACGATGCGGCGGTCGCTCGTCGGGGCGGGAACGATGCTGCCGTATACGCGCTTCGCCTCCTCCGCATAGAACTCGATGAAGGCGGCGGCATAGGCGATTTCGCCCTTCGCTTCCGCCAGCGGCTTGCCCTGCTCCGCCGTGAGGATCGCGCCCAGATCGTCCTGATTTTCCATCATCAGGTCGAACCAGCGGCGAAGAATGGCGGAGCGCTCCTTCGCGGGGCGCCCGGCCCACCCCTTTTGCGCCCGTGCGGCGGCCTCGATGGCCTGTCTCGTTTCGGCCGCGCCAAGCGAGGGGACGGTGGCGATCGTCTGGCCGGAAGCGGGATCCACGACATCGATCTGCGGCGCTTCCGCTCCCACCCATTTCCCATCCACGAAACAATGGGTCCTGAGCAGCGTGCTGTCCTTGAGGCGGGTCGAAAGGGTCATGAAATTTCCTTGAAAATCAGGTACATGCCAGGGTTCCTTGCTTATCCCGTCCCGCCCACGTCATATAGAAGTCCGGGCGGAGGCGACCATATCCCTGTCAGCACCCCTTGTTAGCATCCGTCGGCAGGGGCGGAAAGAGCCCGAAACAATACGGAAACGCATGACGGCCAGCGGTTACTTCTCAGAGACCTATACGGAAGCGAGACGAGGGTTCCTCAAGGCGGCGGAGGCGGCGGACGCGCGGATTGCGACCTATGAGAACGGCCATGCGACGGGACCGGGGGGTGCGAGGCTTTTCACCGATACGGCATGGTTCGGGCCGGCAGACGCGGAGACCGTGCTGCTCAACACCTGCGGGACGCATGGCGCGGAGGGCTATGGCGGCTCGGCGGCGATGACGGCGTGGATATGCGAGCGCGGCCCCGCGACGCTGCCGCCGGGGGTTGCGCTGCTGATGGTTCACGCGGTGAACCCTTTCGGCTTCGCCTGGGGGCTCCGGGGCACGGAAAACAACGTCGACCTCAACCGCAATTTCCTCGACCACACGAAGCCACATCCCGAAAACCCGCTTTACGATGAGCTGCACGACATATTGTGCCCCAACTCGCTGGCCGAAGACGCGGTGCAGCGGATGCTGGCGGCAGGCGCCCGCTTCGTCGAACGGCATGGGCAGTGGGCGCTCGAGGACGCGATCAGCCGCGGGCAGTATACGCATCCCGATGGCTATCATTTCGGCGGCACGGCGCCCGAATGGTCGAACCTGACCATGCGCAAGATCGTCAGCCGCGAACTTGCCCATGCGCACAAGGTCGGCTTCATCGACTGGCATTCGGGACCGACCGGCGACGGCGAGCTCATCTATCTGTGCTATTCGGAGCCTGGCAGCGCGGGCTTCGAGCGTGCCGCGCAGTGGTGGGGCCGCAACGCGCTCGACCCGAAAACCGTCGACGCGATGTGGGGCTCCAAACGGCCGACACGGCGCGGGACGATGTTCTGGGGCATCGAAGACATGCTGGCACCGCATGCGGCGTTCGGCGGCGCGGCGGTCGAGTTCCGCTCGGCGAAGGCAAAGAACAATGCGGCGAAGGCGATGCGCGTGCCGATGCTGGAGCGGTGGCTGCGCTTCATCGGCGGCTTCGATGCGCCGGAAGCGGCGGGTTACTTCGAGGAAATACGCGAGGATTATGCGCCGCGGCGGCACTCCTGGCAGGAGAACGTGATCGCGAACGGACTTGCCTGCTACGAGCGCACGCTTGCCGGGCTTGGCGAGTGGGCACGCGAAGGCGGATTGAAGGCGGCGGACTGAAACTCAGTCGAGCACGAAGTCGTAGCGAACTTCCATGATGTGCGGATAGCGCGGGAAGCCGACCGGACGGCGTGCGACGAGACGGCCGCCCATGCGCTCGTAAAAGCCGCGCGCCTTCAGATTCTTTTCAAGCACCCAGAGGAACGCCTCGCGGCGGCCGAGGCAGGCGATCTCGTCAAAGAGATGAGACAGAAGCGCCGCACCGACGCCGCGCCCGTGATCTTCCTTGCGGACATAAAGCGTGGTGACTTCCGCGCCCTCCATGTGGCCGAAGCCGACGGGCGCACCCGACTGTTCCACGATCCAGGCGATGCCGCGACCGAGCGCATCTTGCCAGCCCGCTTCCTCGCGCTGCGCATCGAGCCTGTCGAGGAGAGGCTGCGGCAGGAGGCCGGGATAGGCTTCGCGCCAGCAAACGACCTTCAGGCGGGCGAGCGTTTCCTCGTCCTGCCCGGGCATGGCCATTCGCGTCTGATAGCGCGTGAGCAGCTTCATTCGGGAAGTATGGACGAAAAGCGGACCTCGTTCGAAGCGGAAAATGCCCTTTCGGGGTTCCCTGCGGCTATCGGCAGCGGGAGCCACGCGCGCAGGCCTTGCCAGGCGGGAGCGGCCATGCGAGAGAGATCCTCGTTCCATTTCCCGCCGGTTGCGCCCCATGTCCCGCCCTGTCCTTCTCTTCGATCTCGACGGCACGCTCGCCGATACGGCAGCGGACCTTTGCGAGACGCTGAACGTGATTCTCGAGATGCATGGGCGCGGGCGCGTGCCCAACGAGCGGGTGCGCCATCTGGTCGGCGGCGGCGCCCGCCTGCTGCTGGAACGCGGATACAGCGAGACGGGCGAACCGGCGAGCGCGGAAATGCTCGATCTCAGCTTCGACGAATTCCTCGACTATTACGGGCGGCACATTGCCGACCATACGAAGCTCTGGCCCGGTGTGCGCGACCAGCTCGACATGCTTGCGGAACGCGGCGCGCTGATGGCGGTCTGCACGAACAAGGTAGAGGGCCTGTCGCGGAAGCTGCTCGAGATGCTCGGCATCGACCACTACTTTCCGGTGGTCATCGGCGGCGACACGCTGCCCGTGAAGAAGCCCAACCCCGAGCACCTGTTCGAAGCGATCCGCCTGCTCGGCGGCGAGCGCGACCACGCCGTGATGGTGGGCGACAGCGAGACAGATATCGATGCCGCGAAGAATGCGGGGCTGCCCTCGATCTGCGTCAGCTTCGGCTATACGCGCATACCGGTGCCCGAACTCGGCGCGGACGTCGTGATCGATCATTTCGACGAGTTTCCGGCGGCGCTTTCGCGGCTGCTGCCGCACCACTTTTCCTAGGCGATCCTCAGCACCCTCTCGCCATCCACCAGCTCGATGCCGGCATATTCGCAGATGCCCTCCCGGCGCTGGAAGACGCTGACCGCGATGAGCCAGACCTTGACGATGCGCGCGGGCGGCGCGCCCACGGCTTTCGCATAGTCGGCGCGAACCGGCTGTTCCTCCGACAGCCACTTGCCGAGATCCGCCGGGTTCGAGCGCAGCACCCAATGCGTCTCGACCTTGTCCCAGAAGGGAAGCGGGCAGCGGAAGATCGTGCCTTCGGCGAGCGAGGAGGACCACATGTAGGTGAGGTCCTGGCCGTTATCGAACTCGACCGCAATCGAGAGATAGTCATGCGTGGGCTGGATGTCTTCCGGCAGGTCGCAGGGGAGCCTGTCCGCCTTCCAGCGCCAGCGAAGGCGCGTATTCTCCGTGAGCGGAAAGTCGACCGGATATTGCAGAATGCCGACATCGCCCGATGTGTGGCAGCAGATGCTGTGATCGCCGTTCGCATGAGCATCTCGGAAGATACGGCCCTCGCCCAGACGCCAGAGATAGCGCCAGC
>JAGUWA010000280.1 GCA_020062605.1 Parvibaculum sp.
CGCATCTCGCGGACATCTCGGCGGGCGGCAAGGCAGAGGCGGATGCGGCGGTGGCCGCGGCACGGAAAGCCTTTCCGGCATGGGCGGCGCTCGGTCCCAAGGGACGGCTGCCGATCCTCAAGAAGTTCGCCGAGGGCATCAAGGCGCGGGTGAACGAACTCGCTGCGGTCGAGACCATGGACAATGGCTCGCTCCTCATGGGCAATGTTCACCGCGTCGTGCCGCGTGCGGCGCAGAACATCGAGTTCTTCGCCGACTGGGCCATGACGCTCGACGGGCATTCGATCGACTCGCCCGAAGTCGTGAACCATGTGAAGTACGATCCCTCCGGCGTTGCTGTGCTCATCACGCCCTGGAACGCCCCCCTGATGCTGACCACATGGAAGGTCGGCCCCGCGCTCGCGGCGGGCAACACCGTCGTCGTGAAACCGCCGGAATGGGCGCCGCTCACCTGCTCGCTCATGGCCGATATCGCGCATGAGGCCGGTTTGCCGGCCGGCGTTCTCAACGTCGTGCAGGGGATCGGCGAGGAAGCGGGGAGCGCACTCGTCAACCACCCCGATGTTGACCGGATCAGCTTCACCGGTTCGACCGACACGGCGAAGATCATCGGGCAGGCGGCGGCGCGGTCGATCACGCCCATGAGCGCCGAGCTTGGCGGCAAATCGCCCTTCATCGTCTGTGCCGATGCCGATCTCGATGCGGCAGCGCAAACGGTCGCCGGGCAATACATGAATGCAGGTCAGGTCTGCCTCGCGGGCACCCGCATCATGGTCGAGAAGAAGATCGAGGAGGAGTTCCTCGAAAAAGTGCGCGGCGCCGCAAGCCACATGGTCGTCGGCGATCCTCGCGACAAGGATACGCGCGTCGGGCCGCTCATTCACAAGGAGCATTTCGAGCGCGTAGCCGGTTTCGTCGAGCGGGCAAAGGCGGATGGCGCCGTGCCGCTCTGGGGCGGCAACCGCGCGAATTTCGGCGAGCTCTATTTCGAGCCGACGCTTTTTGCTCATGTGACGCCGGAACTTGAAATCGCGCAGCGCGAGGTCTTCGGTCCGGTCCTCACCTGGCAGAGCTTTTCCTCCGACGACGAGGCGATCGAGCTTGCCAACAACACCCGCTACGGTCTCGCGGGCACCTTGTTCAGCCGCAACGAAAAGCGCGCGATGGACATCGCCTCGCGCGTCACGGCCGGAACCATCTGGGTCAACTGCTTCTTCGTCCGCGATCTTGCGGCGCCTTTCGGCGGCGCGAAGGACTCCGGCCTCGGCCGCGAGGGCGGCACCTGGAGCTTCGACTTCTACACCGACATAAAAAACATTTCGGTCCGCAAGGGATCGTTCGCCTGAGGGGAGGCACGCACATGGTTCAGGTAACGGAACTCGGCTACATGGGGCTCGGCGTGAAGAGCCTCAACGACTGGAAGGACTACGCAACGAAGATCCTCGCCCTCGAGGTCGCGGATGAGGGCGAGGCGGGCCGCTGCTACCTCCGCATGGACTACTGGCATCACCGCATCATCCTGGAGGAAGACGGAACCGACGATCTGAATTTCCTCGGCTTCCGCGTCGCCGGTGTCGAGGAATTCCGCGAGATGCACAGGAAGCTCGTCAACGCCGGTATCGACGTGCGGATCGGCTCTTATGAGGAAGCGGCGGATCGCCGCGTCCTCGAAGTCATGAAGCTCAAGGATGCAAGCGGCTTTCCGATCGAGATTTTCCACGGGCCGCAGGTGCAGTCCGACAAGCCCTTTCATCCCGGCCGCCGCATGCATGGCCGCTTCAAGACCGGCGAGGGCGGATTGGGCCATCTCATCCAGAAGGAAACGGTCGGCTTCGAGAAGACCTACGAGTTCTACAAGCTGCTCGGCATGCGCGGCGGTGTCGAATACCGCATTCCCTTCCCCGGCCTCGACAAGCCCTTCGACCTCATGTTCATGCATTGCAATACGCGCGACCACACGGTGGCCTTCGGTCCGCCTGGTGAAAAGCGCATCAACCACCTGATGCTCGAGGTGGAAAGTTTCGACGATGTCGGCCTCGCCTACGAGATCGTCCGCCAGGCGGGCATTCCCATCACCATGATGCCGGGGCGCCACGCGAACGATCACATGTATTCCTTCTACTTCCTCAACCCGTCCGGCTTCATGTGCGAAATCGGCTGGGGTGCGCGCGAGGCGACGCACCAGTCGGAATATTACCAGCGCGACACCTACGGCCATGAGCAGAACGAAGAAGTCATGAAAAAGGGGCTGATGGAAGTGTGACCCGAGCGTCCATTCCACATTGCCGAAAGAGAGAGGGAGGAAAACACATGTCGGTTCTGGACGGTCCGCGCGAGGAATGGCGGCGCATCCTGCATCAGGGAACGCCGGTCTGGGTGAAGCCGGAGGAGGGCGGCAAGCTCCGCCTCGGAGACGGGCGGACGGTGGATGAAGCCGCCGCGACCTATCTTCCGCCCTGCGATCCGACCAAGATCATCTGCATCCATCTGAACTACGATTCGCGCCGCGTCGAGTTCAAGGCGCCGCCGCTCGTCACCCCGACCTACTTTCAGAAGCCGCTGACGACGCTCAATTCCCATCGCGGCTTTCTCAACCGGCCCGCGGACTGCAAATATCTGAATTATGAAGGCGAGATCGCTGCGATCGTCGGCAAGCCCATGCGCAATGTCGCGCGCGAGGATGTCTGGGATTATCTGGCGGGCTTCGCCCCGGCCAACGACGTCGGCGCGCAGGATTTCCGCGACACGGATGCGGGCTCCATGCTGCGCGTCAAGGGGCAGGACGGCTTCTGTCCTGTCGGTCCCGGGATCGTGCGCGGCGTTGACATCCGCAAGGAAAGCGTCCGCACCTATATCAACGGCAAGAAGGTGCAGGACGGACCGGTCAGCGAAATGACCTTCCCCATCGACTACATCTTCGCCGACCTTTCGCGCCACATCACCTTCCTGCCGGGCGACATCGTCTTGACGGGCACGCCCGCCAATTCCCGGCCCATGAATATCGGCGATGTCGTCGAGGTCGAGGTGACGGGCATCGGCCGCATCTCGAACACCGTGCAGGAAGTGCCCGCGCCCACGCATGATGTCGGCCACCAGCCGACCGACAGCGACGCGGTGCGCCGCGTGGCGCTCGGACAGTTCTGACAATACGTGATCGCGCTGTGGAATGGGGCCGCCGTCCGGCGGTCCCTTCCGTCGCGCCATTGCGTCTTCTCCCCAAAGCTCTGCTATCCTCCCGGCAACGCATTTCGGCCGGCTTCATGCCGGGCAAGAAAATCAGGGAGATGTCCGATGACCGATACTGTCTACACGCCGCCGAAGGTCTGGACCTGGGAAAAGGACCGGAACGAAAACCGCTTCTCCAACATCAACCGGCCCGTCTCCGGTCCGACGCATGAGAAGGAGCTCCCTGTCGGCAAGCATCCCCTCCAGCTTTATTCGCTGGCGACGCCGAACGGCGTCAAGGTCACGGTGATGCTGGAAGAGCTGCTGGAAGCTGGCCACAAGGGCGCCGAGTATGACGCCTGGCTCATCAACATCGGCGAGGGCAATCAGTTCGGTTCGGATTTCGTCGCCATCAATCCCAATTCGAAAATCCCCGCCCTCATGGATCGCAGCACCAACCCGCCGACGCGCGTCTTCGAAAGCGGCGCGATCCTTCTCTACCTCTCGGAAAAATTCGGCGGCGCCTTCCAGCCCGCCGATCTGACGAAACGCGCCGAATGCTGGTCCTGGCTCATGTGGCAGATGGGTTCCGCGCCTTATCTCGGCGGCGGCTTCGGCCATTTCTATGCCTATGCGCCCTTCAAGATCGAATATGCGATCGACCGTTTCGCGATGGAGGTGAAGCGTCAGCTCGACGTGCTCGACAAGCGTCTCGCCGAAAGCGAATACATCGCCGGCCCCGACTACACCATTGCCGACATGGCGATCTGGCCGTGGTACGGCGCACTGGCGAAAGGCTTGCTCTATGGCGCGGCCGAGTTCCTGAGCGTCCACGAATACAAGCACGTCAACCGCTGGACCGAGCAGATTTCCGCGCGTCCCGCCGTTCAGCGCGGCCGCATGGTCAACCGTACCTGGGGCGAGCCCGCAAGCCAGCTTCCCGAGCGGCATGACGCCTCGGACTTCGAGAAAGTCGCGAAGGCCGAAAGCTGACCGCATCTTTTTTTCCCGCTTTCGTATCGAGGACAGGAATGCTGACGACCGAAAAGCTTGCCGAGCCGCTTTCTCTCGCGCACGGACCGGCCATGAAGAATCGCTTCATGCTGGCGCCGCTCACCAACACGCAGAGCCATGCCGATGGCCGCCTCTCCGACGATGAATTCCGCTGGCTCACCATGCGCGCGGAAGGCGGCTTCGGCCTCACCATGACCTGCGCCGCCCATGTCCAGGCGGGCGGACAGGGCTTTCCCGGCCAGCTCGGCGTCTGGGACGACAGGCACCTCGAAGGCCTCACCCGTCTCGCGGCCGCCATCAAGGCGCAGGATTCGGTTTCGTCCCTCCAGCTTCACCACGCGGGCATCCGCTCGCCGAAGGACATCGTGGGCGATGTCGTCGGCGCTTCGGACGACAAGGACACCGGCGGTCGCGCGCTCAAGACTGCCGAGGTCGAAAAGCTGCGCGACGATTTCATTGCTGCGGCAAAGCGTGCGGAGAAAGCAGGCTTC
>JAGUWA010000432.1 GCA_020062605.1 Parvibaculum sp.
CCGTCACCGCGGCGATGGATCTGTCGCTCAGCGTCGGCGTGCGGGCTTCCGGAAGAGGTACCTCGGCAGCCGCCTCGGGCGCCGCGTTGGCCGCCCAGGGATCGACCCAGTGAGTTTCCTGCGCGCCGTAGGAAGTGGCTTCGGCATGGACCGGGCCCGCCGCAATCGGCATGGCCACAAGCCACGACAGCAGAAACAACCGCAAATGGAACGAAATCGAAGGCACTCTTTTCACACAGCCCCACAGCAAAATACCGGAAGCCCCTCCGGCATGAACGCGCGGCCCCTTTATGCCATTTCGGGACACTGACCGCATCTTGCCAATCTTGTAGCCGCAACCTGCCATGAAATCTGTCGCATTCAGGGTCAAGATTCGGGATTCCGGCCCGTAAAAGGTCAGACTTCCCGTCGTGAGTGATGGAAATGCAACTCCCGTGCTGCCAAGGCGGTCGGCCCACCCGCCAGAAACGCCGAAAGGCCCGCGCCTCCGGGGAGACGCAGGCCTTGCCGAAAACGGGTCGACAGCGCTTAGAGCCGGTAGCGGATCTGGTCGGTCCAGAAGCGTTCGAGCTTGAACAGAGTGGCATTTGCCTGCCGCAGTTCCTCGCTCGAGATATCGCCGACCTCCGTCAGCATCGCGCAATGCTTCATGTAGACCCCGTCGATCGCGGCGCAGATCGAGCGCCCCTTCTCCGTCAGCCGCACGCGAACCGAGCGGCGATCCGAGCGCGATCGCTGGTGATGGATGTAACCGGCCTCGACGAGCTTCTTGAGATTGTAGGACACATTCGAGCCGAGATAGTGGCCCCGCGTCCTGAGTTCGCCGGCGGTCATTTCCGAGTCGCCGATATTGAAAAGGAGAAGCGCCTGAACGCTGTTGATCTCAGAGCAGCGAATGCGGTCGAGTTCGTCCTTGATCACGTCGAGCAGCCGCCGGTGGAGTCGCTCCACATAGGTCAGCGTTTCGAGATAGGCTTGCTTGCGGCCCGGATCCTTCTGGTCCTGGACAGCAGGTTCGCTCTTAAGATTGGTCATACCCATGGGTTGCCCCCAAACCTCACGCAAAACGTCATTTGCCGCACCTTCTGTGCTGCAACGCGTCACAATATGCGTGAGGCTACTAACGAGGCCTTAAGTCCTCCGGCATGAATACCGAAGCGAACCCGATATGATTAAAACTATATTTCGCCGCGGATGAGCCGGATGATGCCGGAAAAGTCGAGGCTATCCTCTCCCGCCGCTTCCATCAGCGAATAAAGTTGCGCCGCCTGCGCGCCGAGAGGGATCGGCGTTCGCGCCGTTTTGGACGCATCCTGCGCGAGCCGGAGATCCTTCAGCATCATCGCCGCCGTGAACCCCGGTTGGTAGTTGCGGTTCGCGGGCGACGTCGGCACTGGCCCCGGCACCGGGCAATAGGATGTCATCGACCAGCATTGTCCGGACGCGGTGGAAGAAATGTCGAACAGCGTCTGCGCATCGAGACCGAGCTTCTCGCCGAGCACGAAAGCTTCCGAAACGCCGATCATCGAAATGCCGAGGATCATGTTGTTGCAGACCTTGGCGACCTGCCCGTTTCCCGCCGCACCCGCATGAAAAATATTCTTGCCCATCTTTTCGAGGATCGGTTTTGCCTTCGCAAAGGCCTCGTCCGTTCCGCCCACCATGAAGGTCAGCGTGCCCGCCTCCGCACCGCCGACGCCGCCCGACACCGGCGCATCGAGCATCGCCATGCCGGCCTTCTCCGCCGCCGCAATCGTCTCTCGCGCGGAGGGAATGTCGATGGTGGAACTGTCGATGAAGACGGTGCCCTTGCGTGCCGCAGCGATGAGCCCGCTTGTCCCCAGATAGACAGAGCGCACATGCTCGCCCGCGGGCAGCATGGTCACGACAAAATCCACGTCGCGCGCCGCGTCGCTTGCGGTTTCCGCTTTCGCCGCCCCTGCCTCGACCAGCGCCGCCACCGCGGCCGGCGCCAGATCGAAGACCTTGAGAGCGTGCCCCGCCTTGACGAGGTTCCGCGCCATCGGCCCGCCCATATTGCCGAGCCCGATAAATCCGATTGCCGCCATTTCGCTCTCCCCGTTCTAGTCGAACGTCAATTCGTCTGCGCCGAGCGGCGCAAAATAGCTCTTCACATCGTCCGCGCTCATCTCGGCGAGCGTGGCCGGCTTCCACTTCGGTGACTGATCCTTGTCGATCACCACCGCCCGCACGCCCTCATAGAAGTCATGCCCCTTCACGAAGCCGTTGATCAGGCGATATTCGAGCCGCATGCAATCCTCGAAGTCGAGAGACTTGCCCTCGCGCACTTGGGCGTAGGCGACAAGCGTCGAGGTCGGCGACTTCGTCTCGATCATGTCCGCCGTCTTCACCGCCCAGTCGCCGCCATCGGCGCGAAGCGAAGCGAGAATTTCGGCGACCGATCCCTTCGAGAAATGCGCGTAAATCTCCTTCTGCATGTCCCTGAGCGGCGCCGGCCCTTCCTCCTCCGCCACTTCCCTCAGCGCCTCGTGAAGCGCCGCACCGCCCGCAATGCGATCTTTGAGCGTTTCGAGCCGCGCGGACGGCACGTAGGTGTCGGCGATCCCGGCATAGATCGCGTCCGCCGCCTTGAGGCGCGCGCCCGTCAGCGCGAGATAGAGGCCCGTTTCCCCCGGCGCCCGCGGCAGGAACCAGGTGCCGCCAACATCCGGAAAGAGGCCGATCCCCGTTTCCGGCATCGCAAAGACAAGCCGTTCCGTGGCCACACGATGCGATCCGTGTACGGATAGACCGACACCGCCGCCCATGTTGATCCCGTCCATCAGCGCAACATAGGGTTTCGGATAGCGCTTGATGAAAGTATTGAGCCGGTATTCCTCGCGCCAGAAGGCGAGCGCGGAAGGGTCGCCCGAGCGTCCCCAGTCGTGCAGCGCGCGAATATCGCCGCCCGCGCAGAAAGCCTTCTCGCCCGCACCCTCGACGATCACGCAGCGGACGCCGTCGTCCGCCGCCCACTCCGTGAGTTTTGGATGAATGAGCCGCACCATGTCGAGCGTCAGCGCGTTGAGCGCTTTCGGCCGGTTGAGCGTGATGACGCCGGCCGCACCGCGCTTCTCGAACAGGACTTCGGCTTCCTCGCTCATCGTTCAGCCCTTCAGAAGTTCGCGCGCGATGATAACGCGCATGATCTCGTTTGTGCCCTCGAGAATCTGGTGCACGCGGGCGTCCCGCAGGTGTCGCTCCAGCGGAAAATCCTTGAGATAACCATAGCCGCCATGGATCTGCAGCGCCTCGTTGATGACGCGGAAACCCGCATCCGTCGCGAAGCGCTTCGCCATCGCCGCCTTCATGGTCGCATCCGGCGCCTTCGCATCGACCTTCGTCGCCGCGCTGTAGATCATCAGCCGGGCGGCCTCCAGTTCCGTTGCCATGTCGGCAAGCTTGAATTGCAGCGCCTGGAAATCGGCAAGCTTCCGGCCGAACTGCTCGCGCTCGCCAAGATAGCTCTTCGCCCGCTTCAGCGCCGCTTCCGCCGTGCCGAGCGAACAGGCGCCGATATTGATGCGGCCGCCGTCGAGGCCCGACATCGCGATCTTGAAGCCCTCGCCCTCCGCGCCGATCCGGTTCGCGACGGGCACGCGGGCGTCCTCGAAGATCACCTGCGCCGTCGGCTGGCTGTTCCAGCCCATCTTCCGCTCCGGTGCACCGAACGAGAGCCCCGGCGTTCCCTTCTCCACGACGAGACAGGAAACGCCCTTCGCCCCGGCCTCGCCCGTGCGCACCATGCAGACATAGATGTCGGACGTGCCCGCGCCCGAGATGAAGGCCTTGCCGCCGTTCAGCACATAGTGATCGCCGTCGCGCACCGCCTTCGTCTTCAGCGATGCCGCGTCCGATCCGCTCGACGGCTCGGTCAGGCAATAACTCGCGATGAGGTCCATCGGCGTCAGCTTCGGCAGCCATTTCTGCCGCTGCTCTTCCGTGCCATAGCGGTCGATCATCCATGATGCCATGTTGTGGATCGACAGAAACGCCGCGGTGGACGTGCAGCCTTCCGACAGCGCCTCGAAAATCAGCGCGGCGTCCAGCCGGCTCAGCGCCGACCCGCCCACATCCTCGCGCACATAAATACCGGCAAAGCCGAGCGCGGCGGCCTTGCGCAAGGTCTCCACCGGGAAAAAATGATCGCGGTCCCAGTCGCCCGCGTAAGGCGCAAGTTCCGCCGCCGCGAAGTTCCGCGCGACATCCTGAAACGCCTGCTGCTCTTCCGTGAGCTCGAACCGCATTTCCTCGCCTCCCGTGCACGTCCCTGAATGGGCGTTTGAGCGGTGATACTGGCCACCCATGAGCCTGTCAACGAAGCGCCGCAGCGCAGCAAAGCTTACGCTGCGGCAAAGCGCGCAAGCAGCCCGCCAGCAGCCGGATTGCACGGCCTCGCCCTTGGCGTTATGAGTTTCGCCATGACACAGCACCCCGCCCCCGCCTTTCCCGCCACCCGCATGCGCCGAAATCGCAAGAGCGACTGGTCGCGCCGCCTTGTCGCCGAAAACGCCTTGTCGGTGAACGACCTGCTCTGGCCACTTTTCCTGGTCGAGGGCGAGGGAAAGCGCGAACCTGTGCCCACCATGCCCGGCGTCGACCGGCTGAGCGTCGACGAAGCGGTGCGCGCGGCCTCCGAAGCGGCCGCTCTCGGCATCCCGGTCATCGCCCTCTTTCCCTACACGCCGGCCGAGAAGCGCGACGCTGAAGGCTCCCTCGCCCATGATCCGGACAATCTCGTCTGCCGCGCCACCCGCGCGATAAAGCAGGCGGTCCCGAACATCGGCGTCCTCTGCGACGTCGCGCTCGATCCCTACACGAGCCATGGTCATGACGGCCTTATGTCCGGCGACGTCATCCTGAATGACGAAACGGTAGAGGCGCTCGTGAAGCAGGCGCTCGTTCAGGTCGAGGCAGGCTGCGATATCATTGCCCCCTCCGACATGATGGATGGCCGCATCGGCGCGATCCGCGCGGGCCTCGAAGCGGCGGGACACACGAACACGCAGATCATGTCCTATGCCGCGAAATACGCTTCCGCCTTCTACGGCCCCTTCCGCGACGCCATCGGTTCGTCGGGCGCGCTCAAGGGCGACAAGCGTACCTACCAGATGGACCCGGCGAACGGCGACGAGGCGCTCCGCGAAGTCGCCCTCGACATCGCCGAGGGCGCGGACATGGTCATGGTGAAGCCGGGCCTGCCCTATCTCGACATCGTCACCCGCGTGAAGACGGAATTCGGCATGCCGACCTTCGCCTACCAGGTCTCCGGCGAATATTCGATGATCGCCGGCGCCATCGAGCGCGGCTGGTTCGACCGGAACCGCGTCATCCTCGAAAGCCTTGTGGCCTTCAAGCGCGCGGGCGCCGATGGCGTCCTCACTTATTTCGCGCTCGAAGCGGCGAAACTCCTGAAAGCCGGCTGATCAACCGTCCAGCCCCGCCAGCCTGAGCGACGCCTCCCCATGCAGCGCGGCGAGCCCCCCTGCCCGTTCCACGAGTTCGGCGAGGTCCGCCACGAGATGCTTTCGCCGCGTCGCCGCCTTCCGGTCGCCGAGCTTCCCGAACATCAGCTCGTAACGCCCGGGAAAATCCGCGGCGAAGGCGAGATAGGTCTCCCTGATCGCCTTCGCACTCGATACGGCTTCGATGTCATCGGCCAGCATGTCGTATCCCTCGATGGCGACCGCGCCGAGCAACTCGTCCAGATTTGCGAAGTGCCGGTAGGGCGCGGCTTCGGAAACGCCCGCGCGCCGCGCCGCCTCCCGCATGGTCAGCGCATGTCGCCCGCGTATGTCGATCAGCGTCGCCGCCGCTTCCATCAGCCCCTGTTTCAGGTCGCCGTGATGGTAGCTCGTCTTCTGTCCCCGCATCCGCGCGCGCATCGCCATCACCCCTTCGGCGTTCTCGCTTTGTCTCGATAATTTACATGTTATCGATGTTAACATTTAAGTCAACCTTAATATGAGAACGCTCCGTGAACGGACGAAATCGTTTTGCCTCAGAAATGAAAGAACCCGAAATGACGGACGGGCGAATTAATCAGCCAAAAATCAGGAGGCGAAAACCTCGTGCATCCCGTCGATGCGCACGACCGTGTCGGTTATGAAACCGTTAAATCCAGTCTGCATCCCGATCGAGTAAGCACCCATCAATCCGAACTCGATCCAGTCGCCCTCGCGGATATTTTCCGGAAGATCGAAAGGCAGCTTCAGCACATCGAGGCTGTCGCATGTCGGGCCGAACAGGCGGAACGGGCGCAGCGGTCCCTCCACCGGCCCGTCCCGGCGCAACGCCCGCACCGGCGGATCGAGGTCGCCGTCGCGGATTTCGGAAAGGCATCCATAGATGCCGTCATTGATGTAGAGATCGTCGCCTTTGCGCAGATGCACCTGCGTCAGCACCGAGCATCCCTCGGCGACCAGCGCACGCCCCGGTTCGCCCAGCAGCGGAACGCCGATGCCCAGCTTCTCCTTCGCATCCGAAATCGCATTGAAATAACTTTGAAGCGGCGGCACGTCGCCCTTGTAGCTTGCGGGAAACCCGCCGCCCACATCGAGATATTCGAGCGGAACGCCCGCCTCGTCGGCGACCTTCTTCGCCATCTCCATCGCCACCCGAAAGGCCGCCGGATCGAGACACTGGCTGCCGACATGAAAGGCGAGCGCCGTCCGGCAGCCCAAGGCATTCGCGCGCTTCAGCAGAGCCACGGCAACGTCCGGCGTCGCACCGAACTTCGCCGAAAGGTCGTAGATGGCCTTTCCCTTCGGCGTCGCGATCCGGACTTCGACGGTGATGTCGGTCCCCGCGATCGAGACGACCTTCTCCAGTTCGTCCGGATGATCGACGACATAGTCCTTGATGCCATAGACATCCGCCGCCGCCTCCAGCGCGCCGCGCCCCTTCACCGGGTGGTTGAAGTAGCAATGCACATCGGAAAGCTGCTCCGTCACCTTCGCGATCTCGGAAATCGATGCCGTATCGAAATGCTGCACGCCGCCTTCCGTCAGCGCCCTCAACACGAAAGCATGAGGGTTGCATTTGACGGCATAGAGAACGGTGCCCGGAAAGCCTTCCACGAAGGCCTTCGCCCGCGCGCGCAGCACATCGGGAAAGACGCAGAACACCGGATAGGAAGGATCGAGCCGCTGGATCACATCCAGGACCGAGGCGAAACGCAACTGGCGGGAGCTGTTGGTCATGCCTTGTTCAATCGAAAAATCAGGCTCGACGTATCCCAGCGTTTGCCACCCATCGCCTGCACCTCCGAATAAAACTGATCGACAAGCGCCGTCACCGGAAGATGCGCTCCGTTTCGCCGCGCCTCGTCGAGGCAGATCGCGAGGTCCTTGCGCATCCAGTCCACAGCAAAGCCGAAATCGAACTTGCCCTCTATCATCGTCTTGTAACGGTTTTCCATCTGCCAGCTCTGCGCCGCCCCTTTCGAGATCGTCTCGATCACGGCTTCGGCGTCGAGCCCCGCCTGCTTCGCGAAGTGAAGCCCCTCGGCGAGCCCCTCCACCAACCCGGCAATGCAGATCTGGTTCACCATCTTTGTGAGCTGTCCGGCACCTGAAGGTCCGATAAGCCGCGCCATCCGCGCAAAGGCATCGATGACGGGTGCGGCTCTCTCGAAAGCCGCCGCCTCGCCGCCCGCCATTACCGTCAGCACGCCGTTTTCCGCCCCC
>JAGUWA010000350.1 GCA_020062605.1 Parvibaculum sp.
GCCGACCTTCTCTCCTATGCGGAGGTGCAGAAGCTGCTCGACGAACTGGGCAAGGAGCACAAGAAGCTCGTCGACGATCTCGTCCCCTCGCAGATAACGGTTACGGGCATCCAGCGCGTACTGCAGACGCTGCTCACCGAGCGCATCTCGATCCGCGACCTGCCGACGATCATGGAAGGCATCGCGGAAGCGGTCGGCCACACGCAAAGCCTCACGCTCATCACCGAGCATGTCCGTGCGCGCCTTGCCCGTCAGATATGCGCCGCACATATGGACGGAGACAACGCCTTGCCGCTCGTCACACTTTCGCCGCGCTGGGAACAGGCATTCGTGGAGTCGCTCGTCGGACAGGGCGAGGAAAAGCAGCTCGCCATGCAGCCTTCGGTTCTCCAGGAGTTCATCGCATCCATGCGCGATCGTTTCGAGGATGCCGCGCGTGCCGGAGAGGTACCGGTTCTGCTCACCAGTCCCGGCATCCGACCTTATGTACGCTCTATCATCGAGCGCTTCCGCCCGCAGACATTCGTCATGTCGCAGAACGAAATCCATCCCCGCATCCGGCTGCGGACTGTTGGCAGCGTGTGATGAAAGAGGGGCGGCGATGGATCGGCGTCTTGCACGTCGCGTTAACCACCCCGCGCGCGCGTTCCCGCCCGTTTTGCCGAACTCCAGCAGCTGCCGGCCATCGCGTCTCGTGCATTGATGACGGTTTTGCGACGCAGGCGGAGCTTTTCGCTGCGTAAAACGCTAGACCTCGTCTCATTTTGGGATAGGCTCTCCCGATAATTGACGGGCGGCACCTGCGTGGTGGCTGGGCGGTCCGTCATGCCGGGAGAGGGGCTCTCCCGTCCGGGTAACGCTTGAGGGGGACAAGATGGAATTCTCGAACTATCTGAACGAAGCGCTCGCATGGGCGCGCATGGGCTTCGACACGGTCAATTCGATTCAGGGGTTGGTCATCGCGCTGATCGCGGCGGTGCTCATGAGCCGGTACAACCGCATATTCGTCTATTCATTGGGCGCGACGGTCGTTCACGAACTCGTCAACCTCGGACGCAACTTCTATGCGGGTGCGGCCAATCCGCTGCCTGACTATCTCGATCTCGAGGTGCTCAAGCTCGTCGCGATCCGCTTCGTCGGCTATCTGATCGCAATCAGCCTGATCTATCTCGTCCGGCGTCTCTTCTTCCGCGGTTAATCGCGGAAGTTTTCATACTGAAGGGGCTGCTCGATCTTCAGCCCCTTCACGAACTGGATCGCGGCCTGAAGGTCGTCACGCTTCTTGCCGGTGACGCGAAGCTCGTCACCCTGAATCGCCACCTGTACCTTCAGGCCCGATCCCTTGATATCCTTCACGATGCGCTTGGCCAGCTCCTTGTCGAGACCCTCGCGGATCGTAACCTTCTGGCGCACACTCTGGCCTGCCGCTTTTTCCGGCTCCTTGTAGTCGAGAATGCCGGATTCGATCTGGCGGCGTGCGAGGTGCCCCTGCAGAAGCTCATGCATCTGCTTCAACTTCAAATCATCGTCGGCAAGAATGGTCAGCTCATGCTCCTTGCGTTCGACTGAACAGTTCGAACCCTTGAAATCGTAGCGCTGGCTGATTTCGCGCGCCACGTTCTGGAGCGCGTTGTCGATCTCGGCAAGATCGGTTTTGGAGACGATATCGAAAGAAGGCATGGGTATTGACCGCGATTAGTTACACTTGCGATCACTTTAGCGCGCGCCGGCAGTCGGCGGAAACCCGTTTTGAGAAACTTAGTGCCTGCGGTGAATCGTTAGCGCGATTTCATCGAGCTCTGCCTGCTCGATCCGCATCGTTTCCTTGCGAATCTTCCGCTTCCGGCTGCCTTCGAGCAACTCATACTTCTTGAGCTCACGGAACGCACCGGCCAGTTCCTCTTTCGCAGACTCGAGCTGACGCTCGATTCCCTCGATCGACTCGAGGATATTTTCCCGGCGCCGGATCACCGACTTGGCGAACATCGGATAAGCGAAGTGGGCGACATCCGAGATTCCCGCCTTGCGCTGCTCCTCCTGGACCTGCGCCTCGAGATCGCGCTCGCGCTGCCGAAACTCGGCCAGCATGAGTTCGAGCTCGGCCACCTTGCGCCGCTTTTCGTCCACCTGGAACTTGTGAAGGCGGATGAGAGATTCGCGGTTCCGCATCACTCAGTCTCCCCGGAAGTCTGCGGACCATCGCGAAGTATGTCCGCCAGCGCCGCATAACCATCGGCAAGAGTGCAGGATTCGCCCTTGCGCTGCGCGAGGAAAGCATCGAGCGCAGGCTGGTAATGGATGGCCTCATCGACCTGAGCGTCCGAACCCGGACGGTACGCGCCAAGCCGGATCAGTTCTTCCATGTCGTCATAAGTCGCCATCAGCGCCCGGGCACGGCGAACGAGATCGTTTTCCTCGGGCGCGTTACAGTCGGGCATGGTTCGCGAAACGGACTTGAGTACGTTCACGGCAGGGTAACGTCCCCGCTCGGCGATCGAGCGTTCCATGACGATATGGCCGTCGAGGATCGAGCGAACCGCGTCGGCGACGGGCTCATTGTGATCGTCGCCGTCGACGAGCACCGTGAAAAGCCCCGTGATGCTGCCGGTGCCTGTGCCCGGCCCCGCTCTCTCGAGAAGCTTCGGCAATTCCGCGAAGACGGTCGGCGTGTAACCCTTGCTCGTCGGCGGCTCGCCGGTAGAAAGGCCGATCTCGCGCTGTGCGATGGCAAAGCGGGTGACGCTATCCATCATGCAAAGCACATTCTTGTCGAGATCGCGGAAGTATTCGGCAAGGCTCAGCGTCATGTAAGCTGCCTGGCGGCGCATCAGCGCCGGCTCGTCGGATGTCGCAACAACGACGATCGAGCGCGCGAGCCCCTCCGGCCCGAGATCGTCCTCGATGAATTCCTGCACTTCGCGGCCGCGTTCGCCGATCAGGCCGATGACGGACACATCGCAAGCCGTATTTCGCGCAAGCATCGACAGCAGCACCGACTTGCCAACGCCGGAGCCTGCGAAAATGCCCATGCGCTGGCCGCGGCAGCAGGTGGTAAAGGTGTTGAGCGCACGAACGCCGAGATCCACCTTGCCGCGCACGCGCTGACGGGTATGAGCTGCCGGCGGCATATTCCGCAAGAGATAGGGCATCGCCCCCTGTGCGATCGGTCCCTTGCCGTCAATCGGCTCGCCCATCGCATTCACGACGCGTCCGAGCCAGGCATTCGAAGGGTAAATATGCGGCTCTTCGGACGAAAGGACGGCCTTGCAGCCGACGCCGATGCCCGAGAGCGCGCCAAAGGGAAGACAGAGCGCGCGGTTATCCCGGAAGCCAACGACCTCGCAGATCACCTCTTCCCCTGCGCGCGTATATACTGCCAGCCGGCTGCCGACGCCCATGGCGTGAAGCGGCCCGGCAACTTCGACCATCAGCCCCTGAATGCTGACGACGCGCCCATAATGCTTCACCTCGGCAAGCGCGCCTATTTCCGCCAACAATGCCTGCACTGGCTTCGGGCCTCTTCTGCTGCGGTACGTCCGCCTGCCACTAGATTATGGGGAAATCTCATTTCCCACCTGTCCGATAGGCGCAGTTTGACGCGAAGACTTTAAGACGGCGTAAACCCTGAAATGGGGAAATGTCAGCCGATGCGAACCGGAGGCAGGCGCCGAAAACAGTCACATTGACGGGCTGTTATCCTAGCCAAAATCCGGAAAGAATGAGTCAGGGCAGAGGCTTAGGTGCCGACCCATAAAATTTTCTAAATTTTTTCATTCCGATTAACCTTTGTTAACCAAATCGCCTTATGGTCCGAAACATGGATTAACCAAACCGTCGGCGATTGAGGGCATTTGAGCATCGCCGAGAGGGGGACCAATGAGAGTTCTGCTCATCGAAGACGACAGCGCGACAGCGCAGAGCATCGAGCTGA
>JAGUWA010000306.1 GCA_020062605.1 Parvibaculum sp.
GCCCATGGCGCGCCCGCGGCGGACGCCTTGCGGATGAGATCGTCCTCCGAGCCTGGCTCGTCGCGTGCGGCGGAAGCGTCCTGCGGATCGACCTGGAAGAAGGGCAGCGTCGTGAAGGCGTTGAGGATCGACGGTGCGATCTCCTTCGCACGGGCGAGCGCGCGCCAGTCGAAGGAGACGAAGGTGACCGTTTCCTCGAGACCGTATTCGCGGGTGAGCGCAACGGCGGCGTCGGCCAGTTCGCGCGGATCGGCGGACTGCGAAAGATCGAGCAGCGCCGTCTTCAGTTCGACATAGAGACGGAAGCCCGGCTTCGCCTTCTCCTTCACCAGCGCATAGACCTCGGCGAGAAGCGGAATGCGCTCGCCATCCGCCGGCACCTGGTCGGGGTAGCGCGCGGCATAGCGTGCGCCGGGTCTGAGCCGCCCGATGTCGTAAGCCCGCATCTCGTCATGGGTGAGCTCCTTGAGGAGCGGCGTCGGCCGCGTGAGCCATGCGCCATCCGGCCCGCGCGCGATTGCCGGCTTCAGGCTTTCGTCGTGATGCACGACGAGTTTGCGGTCCTTCGAGAGATGGATGTCGAGTTCGATGCCGTCCACGCCCGCGGCAATTGCGCGCGCGAACGCGGCCATGGTGTTTTCCGGCCAGAGCCCCGCGCCGCCGCGATGGGCCACATGTAGTGGCGTCCGCATTGATCTCCCCCATTAAAATCGGTCCGCAATGGTGCCGCGTGAACCGCGCAAAAGCTATAAGACGCCGCAAATCCGCCGTCCATGACATGTTTCCACTCCAATGCGGGTCTATCAGCGGTCGCATGCGGAGCGGGCGTCATCATAGGTTTGCCGGACCTTCTTAGCTTGCGTGAGTCGTCTGGCGCATCCCTGTCCACCGATATAGTCTTGCCTGAAGACGCAAGACCGAACAGGAGCACCTTTCTCGAGGATGTTCCGCGACAGGGTCGAAACGCCGGAAAACGAAGGCACCTGAGTGTCCGCGAAAGGCCGGTGAAAGAATGTCTATTTCCGAACTATGGCGGCGTCTTACGAGCCGCACACGTCGCAAGCGCTCTTTCTACGAGTCGCAGGAGGTGATGCGCCGTGCCGTCGAACTGACGGGTCCGGTCGATATCCGCCTGCATTCGGACGAGGAGCTCCGCTGCATTCTCGAAACGGATAGAAGCGCGCTCCGCCGCGAGGCCGCCGAGCGGGAGCTGGAGCTGCGTGCGACCCGCCGCCGTCATCACCACCATGGAGCTTTGCCGAGCGGCCTTCACTGATCGCGAAGAGGCGGCAGAGCCAAGTCGAGAATCAAAAGGCTGACGCGACGGCAAGTACGCCCATTAGCGGTGATATTCGCCGCTCGCGATTTTGCCGACTACACTATCCCCGGAAAAAACGAAACAGGCGCCCCGCGGCAGATCGCTTCCGCCGCAAGGACGCCGGAAAACGGGGAGAGCGATCCATGAAATTCGGAGTGTTCTACGAACTGCAATTGCCGAAACCCTGGAACGAGGGCGACGAGCACCGTCTGTTCCATGAGGCGCTGGAGCAGATCGTGCTGGCCGACCGTCTGGGCTACGACCATGCATGGGAGGTGGAACATCACTTCCTCGACGAATATTCGCATTCTTCGTCACCCGAAGTTTTCCTCGCGGCGGCGGCTTCCGTCACGAAGAACATTCGCCTCGGTCATGGCATTCGCCAGGTGATCCCGAACTACAATCATCCCGCCCGCACGGCGGAAGGTCTCGCGACGCTCGACATCATGTCGAACGGCCGCGTGGAATTCGGCATCGGCGAAGGCGCGACCCGCCTCGAACTCGGCGGCTTCAATATTCCCGCGAAGGAAAAGCGCGCCATGGCGATCGAGGCGGGCGAGCAGATCGCGAACATGATGGTGCTCGATCCCTATCCGGGCTTCGAGGGCAAGTATTTCTCGATGCCCTGCCGCAACGTGTTGCCGAAGCCGGTGCAGCGCCCGCATCCGCCGATGTGGATGGCCTGCACCAACCGCGACACGATCCGCGTGGCGGCGTCGCTCGGCGTGGGCGCGCTCGCCTTCTCCTTCGTCGATCCGGAAGAGGCGCGGAACTGGTCGGAGATCTATTACGGCATCATCAAGTCGGAGGAGTGCCGCCCCATCGGCCACACGGTGAACGCGAATATCGCCATGGTCTCGAATTTCTCGCTGCATCATGACCGCGAGGAAGCGATCCGCCGCGGTCATGAAGGCTTCGAGTTCTTCGGCTATGCGCTGAACGCGCTCGTCGCCCATGACACGGTGCCCGGCCGCACCGACATGTGGGGCGACTACATCAAGGCGCGCGGCAATCGCACGCAGGAAGTGATCGACGCGGCAAAGCGCGCCGAGGCGATCGCGACGGGTATCGGCACGCCGGACGACATGCGCGCGCATCTGCGCGCCTTCCAGAATGCGGGCGTCGATCAGGTGATCTTCATGCAGCAGGCAGGCCGCAACAAACACGAGCATATCTGCGAGTCGCTCGAACTCTTCGCCAAGGAAGTCATGCCCGAGTTCAAGGCCGAGCTCGCGGCCCGCGAGGCGAAGAAGCAGGCCGAGCTAGCGCCCTATATCGAGGCGGCGCTGAAGCGCAAGAACTGGATGAAGCCGCTCGAGGATCATGAGATCCCGGTGGTCCAGGCTTCCGTGAAAAAGGCGCAGGTGAACCAGGGCACAAGCGCGGCGGAGTAAATGATCTACTCTGCGTCACCGGCTTTCAGTTTCGAGAAGGGGCCGAAAAGTCGTCTTTGTGGGGGTAGAACTACTTTGTCGGACCAATTTATTGAATTTGTCCGAGGTCTAGGTTTTCCCGTGCTATCGACAACAGAAATTTCTTTTTCATCGCGGAGGGACAATATCGCCTCCTCCAGTAGATCACGAACGACGGGAGTGTCATTACATCTCAACGAAAAAATATCCTCCAAAGAAGGGGGGGCATCCGCGTCAGCAGCTTGATGGATAATGCGTGGCAATTGTTCGAGTAGCTTGGTTCTCGACAAGAGGCGTGCGTGATCGTCAAACAGGAAATCATTTGCAAGTTGATTAGGGTCTGCACCTGTCGCGAAGCCCAAGGCATGTAGACCAGCCCCTCCGTTGTGGACCGTGGTATTGTTTTCTTGCCAATGGATCATTCCAATCTCGTTTCTCGCTTCGCGATGTTTCGATAAGTGAATGAACCAATAGCTCCGATTGGCTTGAGGCGATTTTATAAAAAACGGTGAGTAGAAGGGGGCCTCCGTCGATTCTTGGATATGCTCGTACAGGACATTTTGGATAAGTACGCGAGCTCCACCTTGCTCGGTCTCCTTGATCCTCAGCAGTTCCTTGACGAACGCTGGATCCATATCAATTTCCCCAAACGCCCGCATGTCGAAGCTACGGTCTGAAAGATAATTGATTAGCGAATCTACGCTGAAAGTAAGAAAGACCTCGGCCTTTTGAAGCCCAACTAAAATTTTCCGAATTGAAGAGAACGCAGTTTTGCTCCAGCCATACTGATCCAGTAAGAAAATTGCCCGTCCAGCTCGTGGAGACCGTTTTTTCGCAATTGCTACAGCATCCGAAACGCGCTCGTTGAAATCCGCTGTCCAGATATGGATCGTCTTGTCCAGTTGAGGCTTGAACGGGCTGGATTCGATTTCGTTGCGAAGAAAGTCGGTATGAGCTTTTAGGACGTCAATGAAAATGTATTCAGCATTAATCTTGAAGCCCTTTGGTCTGGAGGCACTGAGTTTCGCCTCCATAGCGGCGACGGTGTGCAACAATATCAGAGGGGAGCCGGGCACCTCATCTCTACCGAAAGAATAACGTCCGCCGCCAGAATATCCGTCTACAAATGTAATGCTTAGCTGCTCTTGAAAAGAGATTGCAGTAACAATCTCGATATAGCGTTCAATATACCGTTGTAGAATTCTGTGCTTCGCGAGGCTGTGGGCGCCAATTTTGGGCAAGGGCTTGCCCATTTTCCAATCGTAGTGCGGCTTGGTCATTGGCGAAGAATCTCTTTAAGATTTCGTCAGAGCTCGAATGCACAAATCCCATCTACAAATAAAAGAACGTCCCTGCCTTATCTAGTCTGCAGCAGATGAGTACAGGGTTTGAGGGCTTGGCAGCGTCAAGTCAAGTAACGGAAACTCGCTCCATTCTTTGTTTTCCAGCAAGCGCCCACCGGATTTAGGACGAAATCCTCCCCACTGTTTGAAGAAGAACGGGACTCCTGTGTCGACGCACTGGTCTTTAACTTGGAGAACCCATTCTTCGAGCATAGGCCGCGCGCGGGGTCCACTCTCGCCGCCGACAATTACCCAGTCGATACCGTCGAGATTCATTTTCCCTATAGGTCCGATGAGGGGCTCAATTGAAAGAAAGCGGACGCCCGCGTTCATTTGTCGAACATGCTCGATGCGTGACTTCTTTGAACCGTCTTCAACAGAGGCGCCCAGCCAGATGTGCTTCGGACCTCGCCCACTGGGATAGCGTCGGTTGACGTAATCGCGCATCCGGGAGCTACGCTTCGTCAGCATCTGGAAGATGTGCCAGTCGGCTTTCTCCATCGTGTCGAACACGCGGTCGACGAAGGCAGACGGAACCTGCTTGTGAAAGAGGTCGCTCATCGAGTTGACGAAGATCATTTTCGAGCTTCGCCATTTCAGCGGTTGTTCGAGGCGCTCCGGGCGGAGGGTTAAATCGAATCCGTTCTCGAATGGATGCCCGGGGACACCCCGAAACCGCTCCGCGAATCGCTCCGCATAGCAGTTGTCACAGCCAGCGCTGATCTTGGTGCAACCCGTGACAGGGTTCCAGGTTGCGTTCGTCCATTCGATCGCGGAATTCAGCGCCATATCCCCTCTGGAGAACAAAGCAAGAACACAAATTATCCACAGAATCGTACCGTGTCAAAGACTGATTTGTCCCGTATCTAATTGTGAAAGCTGATGAATTCCGAAGGTATCCGCGAAATCCAGTGACCTTTTCGGAGCTTGTGCCCCCGTTGCCCTAAAGCATAGTGTGTATCTACACAGGAAGCGGGTGCAGACATGAGCGAGACGGTCACCGAACAGGAAGTGCGCGAGAATTGCGCCGCGCTCAGGACGCGCATCGCGGCGCGCAAGCTGACGCGGGCCTATGACAAGGCGCTGCGCCCCGTCGGCCTCAAGATCACCCAGTTCACGCTGCTGATCGCGGTGGAGGAAGGCAGCGCAAAGTCGCTCACCGCGCTTGCCGACATGCTGGCGCTCGAGCGTTCGAGCCTCGTGCGCAATGTGAAGCTGCTGGAAGAGGAGGGGCTCATCGAAGCGGCGCCGAGCGGTGAGGGCCGCTCGCTCGGCCTTCGCCTCACAAAGGCGGGACGGAAGAAACTCACCCAGGCGCTGCCGCTCTGGCGCGAGGCGCAGACGCAGGTGGAAGACGCGCTGGGGGCGAACTGGCCCTCGGTGAAGAAGTCGCTGCACCAGCTGATCGCGAAGACTTAGAGTCGCGCGCCGTTTCATGGAAACGTCGAACGACTCTTAAGTCCTTTGTTTCGTTGCGTTTTCGAACCGCAAAAGTGCCTCCTTTTAGAGGACCGGGGCACTTTTGCTGAAAACGCTTTAATCCACCCTGTAGACCGGAAAGCAGTCGCGGATCGCCTGCGCCTTTGCGATGTCTCCCGTCAGCGTCGCGCCGTGTTCGGCAACGGCATCGGCAAGCGACACGCCATCCCTGAAGATCGTCTGCAGCGTTTGCCAGTCGAGCGTCAGCGCAGCGTCGAAAGCGGCGGGCGCCTTGAAATCGATTTCGACGCGCGAGGCATGGACGCGCAGGGTTGCGGGCAACGGTCCGTGGCCGGAGATGGTGAGTGCGAGCGTGGCGTCGAGCCCGCGCGCCTTGCGGCGCTGGAAGGTGAGTGTCAGGCCGAAGAGGAAGGAGAAGGGATTGTCGGACGGAATATTGTAGTCGACGACCTTCACCTCTTTCGTCTTGAGGCGCTTCGGCACGCTGTCCTCGGCATCCGAGTTTTTCAGCACATAGACGGTTTCGGATTTGGCGAGCAGCGGATCGAGGAGCCGCTTGCGGTATTCGACCTTGTCTTCCATGTAGGGTCCGAGCACGTCGGAGCCTGCCGGGCAGACGCTCAGGCAATAGGCCGCCTTGTAGCCCGGCTTGAAGGAAAGACTCTGCCACATGGAAACGCTTTCGCCGGGCGGCACGCGCGCGTCGTAGTCGTCGGCGTCCTTCGCTTCCACGACTTCATGCACCCAGTCGACAAAGCCGCCCATGAACTCGCGGTAGTTGTGGGTGTAGCAGGCGGAGAAATTGAAGCTGCCGTCCATGCCGATCGCTTCCACCGGGCAGGCGGCGACGCAAAGCTTGCAGTCGAGGCAGGGGGCGTAGTCGAACGGCACCGAGACTTCGTCGAGGGCGCGGTCGATGACGATGGTGCCGAGCAGGATGAAGCTGCCGAAGCGCGGATGGATGACGTTGCGGTGAAGCCCCATGCGCCCGAGCCCGGCCGCCTCCGCAATCGGTTTATGCGAGATCACCCGCATGCCGGCCGGATAGGCCTGCGCTTCCATCGGGAAGGCGGCCGCCGGATTGACCGCGCCGATGCCCATATTCTCGAGACGGCGCACGGCGCGGCGCGCGACATGGTTCACCTCGTCATAGGTCTGGTGGAACTCTTCGTTCACGACCGAGCGGACGGAGGTTCGCACCGTGTCGCGGTTCATGCGGACGACGAAACTGACAAGCGTCTGCGCGCCGGGAAGCAGCGCGCCGATCCACACCTGCTGGTCGGCGACCGCAGGGTTTGAAACCGCGACAAAGCCGCAATCGTCCGCGCCGCAGTCGAGCATCAATTCGCGCAGGCTTGCGGATGTGAGCGGCCGGCGGTCCACCGCGTTTTCGTTTGCGCGCCAGCGCGCCACATCGGGGTGTTCCTCGCCACCTGCCGCAAGATCGTGCGCCATACCCGGCTCTCCTCTGTTTCTTATGAAAGTGTATATACACTATAGGGAAATGGATTCAAGAGGCCCGGGGTGCCGTCATGGACCCGGTTGGCCGCAGCGGTGTTTTATGGAAAGCGGCGCGTGCCGTGGCGATGGGTACCGCCATCGAATTGCCTGAAAGCGGGGCTTTCTTCAAAATCAGGCATTCGTGCCGGAGACAGCTCACGACAACGGGAGAGAGACATGACTTTTTCGCTCAAACACCTGCTCGGCTCGGTGGCGATTGCCGCGCTGGTGATGGTTGCGGCCTGCGACCAGAACGAAGAGGAAAAGGCTGCCGACGCGACGGCGGAGGAAGCGCCTGCCGTCGACAATGCCGTTCCGATGACGGCGGAGCCCGGCGCGGTCGACAGCGCCGTGCCGGAAGGCGACATGCCCGACAGCAGCATGCCCGGGAGCGAGATGGATGAAAGCGACATGTCGATGGGCGAGGAAGCGGCGGCCGAGGGCGCGGATGCCGAAACCATCACCGGTGCGGCCGACGAAGCGGCGGCCGGTTGCCAGGCCGCAGCCGATGCGCTCGGCGTCTGGATCGGCAAGTCCTATGACGAAGCCAAAGGCGATATCGAGACGGGTGAGGGCGTGGCGACGATCCGGGTGGTCCGTCCCGATCAGGCGGTGACGCAGGACTTCCGTCCCGATCGGCTCAATGTCGAACTCGACGCGGAAGACAAGGTCACGCGCATCTATTGCGGCTGAGGGACTATTTGACGGGGCGGATCGGATCCGTCCCGTCCCAGCCGATGGCGGCCTTGCGGATATGCTCGAAAAACTTGCCTTTCGCGCCGCTGATGTCGGACATCTCGATCACCGTGCCGGGATGCGTCTCGGTGTCGAAATAGACGAAGCGGCCTTGCGGTCCGCCGATCTGTCCCTCGTGACCGACCTTGAAGCCCGCGGCGATGGCGCGGTCGTAGGCAGCCTGGTAATCGGTCGTCCACCAGGACATGTGCTGCAGGCCTTCGCGGCCCGCATTCAGGAAATCCATTTACATGGAGGGCGCGTCGTTGCGCTGCTGGATGAGTTCGATCTGGAGATCGCCCGTATTGCCGAGCGCGATGCTCATTTCGACCGGCGAGGGCTCGCCGCGATAGGTGAACCAGTCGCACTTCACGCGGTCGATATAATAGAAGGGCCCGACGCCCATCACTTCCGTCCAGTGCTTCAGCGCCGCCTCGATGTCGCGCACGACATAGCCGTTCTGGCAGACTTTTCCGAAAAAGCGGCTCATGGGTGTCTCCGTCAGATACCGGTCACGAGAAAATCGACCGCGGCGACGATGTCGTAGCGATGTGCCTCTGCATTGGCGAGCGCCGGCGCGGCAAGAGTTCGTTTCGGCAACGCCGCCATTTGCTGAATGAGCAATACATGCGGCTCGCCTTCAATGTCGATGACCGGGTTGAGGCGCGGCACGGCGCCCCGGTAATGCTGCGCGGGAACGAAGGGCGCGACCAGCCGCGTATTGAGGTCGCTCAGGAGATCGGCCTGCAATTCGATGACATAGGGAAGCGCGTCGCGCGTTCGCGGCTCCGGATTGGCGTGAATGTCGAAAGCTGCCATCAGAAGGACCGGAACTCTTCGCCGAAGATTCCGGTCTCCTCGGTAAAGCGGTTATAGGCCTCGATCGCAGCCTTGTTTTCTTCCCGCCAGCGCGCCTCTTCGCGCTCCCGCACGCTCTTCGAAAGCGCCGCTTCCAGGACGGAGGAAAGGTTCACATGCTCCGCCTTCGCCCTGGCGAGGAGGTCCGCATCGACCGAGAGATTGACGGCTTTCTTTGGCATGCGCATAGACTATGCGCATTATTCATGCGCATCAAGTCAGCGCATGAGCCGGAAGGGCCGCCAGGCGCTTGACGCGCCGGACTTTTCCCTTATAAATCCGCGCCTTCGGGGTGGCCCGGCCTGTAGGGCATGCCGTGACCGCCCGTAATGCCAAGACCCGGACCCGCAACCTGCCGAATTCTTCAATGAATTCAAGGTCTTCAATAGCGGGTTCCCAAAACACGGAGAGCAAAATGCCCAAGCTGAAGACCAAAAGCGGGACCAAGAAGCGCTTCAAGCTCACCGCTTCAGGCAAGGTCAAACGCGGTCAGACCGGCAAGCGCCATGGAATGATCAAGCGGACCAACAAGCAGATCCGGAACAAGCGCGGGACGACCATCATGGCGGATGCCGATGCCGCCCGCGTGATCAAAAACTTCATGCCTTACGCGTGAACCGGAACACCTGAAGAGGAGCTGAACACATGTCGCGCGTCAAACGGGGCGTTACCGCCCATGCCCGGCACCGCAAGATCATCAAGAAGGCGAAGGGCTATTACGGCCGTCGCAAGAATACCTTCCGCACGGCCAACCAGGCCGTCGAGAAGGCCGGCCAATATGCCTATCGCGACCGTCGCACGAGGAAGCGCAACTTCCGCGCGCTCTGGATCCAGCGCATCAACGCCGGCGTCCGCGAGCACGGCCTGACCTATTCGCGATTTATCGACGGCCTCGCCAAGGCTGGCATCGAGGTGGACCGCAAGGTTCTCTCCGATCTCGCCATCCATGAGCCCGAGGCCTTCAAGGCTCTGGTCACCCAGGCGCAGGCTGCCCTGCAGTAAGGCTGCCTCGCACGACGCCAGAGCCGGTCACCCGTCCGGGGCCCGCATGGGAGCATGCGTGCCGCTCTCGGGGGTGAGGCGGATCGCCGGTCGATAGCATCGTTCGCACGCCGTTCGCTCATGTCACCCGAGAGCTTGCCGAGATGCAGGCACCGGGCGATTTGAGAGAACCCGTATCCGCGAAACGACCAGAAGCCGGTGAAAAGATGACCGACAGCGCCGATCTCGAAAAACTCGAAGCGGAATTCACTGCGGCGATTGCCGATGCGGTGGATATCGACACGCTTGAGGCCGTGCGCGTGGCCGCGCTCGGAAAGAAGGGCCGCGTCTCCGACCTCATGAAGGGGCTGGGCGCCATGTCGCCCGAGGAGCGCAAGGAAATGGGGCCGCGTCTCAACGGCCTCAAGGACCGGCTGACGGACGCGATTGCCGTGCGCAAGGATGCGCTGCATGAAGCGGCACTCGAAGCGCGGCTGGCGGGCGAGAAGATCGACGTGACGCTGCCCGTGCGGCCTTCCGCGCTGGAGACGGGCCGCATCCATCCGCTTTCCCAGGTATGGGACGAAGTGGTCGCGATCTTCGCCGATATGGGCTTTGCCGTGGAGCAGGGCCCCGACATCGAGACCGATCACTACAATTTCGGCGCGCTGAATTTCCCCGAAGGCCATCCCGCGCGCGAAATGCACGACACCTTCTATTTCGAGCCGGATGCGAGCGGCGCGCGCAAGCTGCTGCGCACGCATACGAGCCCCGTGCAGGTGCGCACCATGGAGGCGGGCAAGCCGCCTTTCCGCTTCATCTGCCCCGGCCGCACCTATCGCTGCGACAGCGACCAGACGCATACGCCGCAATTCCACCAGATCGAGGGTCTCGTCGTCGACGAAACCACGCATCTCGGCCACCTCAAATGGACGCTGGAGGAATTCCTGCGCGCCTTCTTCGAAGTGGGGGGCGTGGAGCTCCGCATGCGCCCGAGCTTCTTCCCCTTCACCGAACCTTCGATGGAAGTCGATGTGCGCTGCGCGCGGCTCGGCAACGAAATCCGCATCGGCGAAGGCGATGACTGGCTGGAAATTCTCGGCTGCGGCATGGTCCATCCGAATGTGCTGCGCTCGTCCGGCATCGACCCGGAGAAATATCAGGGCTTCGCCTTCGGCATGGGGATCGACCGGATCGCCATGCTGAAATACGGCATCCCGGATCTGCGCGCCTTTTTCGAGAGCGATCTGCGCTGGCTGAAGCATTACGGCTTTGCGCCGCTCGATGTGCCGACGCTCGCGGGAGGGCTCTCGTCGTGAAGTTCACTCTCTCCTGGCTGAAGCAACCGCTCGAAACAAACGCCTCGCTCGACGAGATCGTCGAGAAGCTGACCATGCTCGGCCTCGAGGTCGAGGGCGTTGAAGACCCGGCGAAGAAGCTTTCCGTCTTCTCCGTCGCGAAGGTGCTGGAAGCAGGCCCCCATCCCGACGCCGACAAGCTGCAGGTGCTGAAGGTCGAGGCGCTGGTCGACGGCGAAGTGAAGCAGTTGCAGGTTGTCTGCGGCGCACCGAATGCACGTGCGGGCATGACAGGCGTCTTCGCACCGCCCGGCGCCACCATCCCCGTGAACGGCATGGTGCTGAAGCCGACGAAGATTCGCGGCGTCGAATCGAACGGCATGATGTGTTCCGAGCGCGAGCTGGAACTGTCGGACGAGCATGAAGGCATCATCGACCTGAAGGGCGAGTGGAAGGTGGGAACGCCGGCCGCCGACGTGTTGGGCCGCAACGATCCGGTCATCGAGATCGCGATCACGCCGAACCGGCCCGATTGCCTCGGCGTCCATGGCGTCGCGCGCGAC
>JAGUWA010000199.1 GCA_020062605.1 Parvibaculum sp.
ACATGAGCGCGGAGGCCGCCGCCGGCTTCATCGTTTCCTATTGCACGGCGCTTTACGGCTTCGAGACCTGCGGCCATCTCAAACCCGGCGAAACCGTTCTGGTGCTCGGTGCAGCGGGCGGCGTCGGCATGGCGGCCATCGATGTCGCGAAGGCGATGGGCGCGACCGTCGTCGCGGCAGCTTCCACCGAGGAGAAGCGCAATGCCGCGATGGCGCGCGGCGCGGACTTCGCCATCGACTACACGGCGTCCGACTGGCGCAAGACGCTCGAACCGCTGACGGGACGGCGCGACGTCGATCTCGTCTACGATCCGGTGGGCGGCGACACGTCCGAGACGGCCTTCCGCTGCCTCGCACCGGGCGGCCGCCACCTTGTCGTCGGATTCGCTGCGGGCGACATTCCGCGCATTCCGCTGAACCTGCCGCTGTTGAAGCGCAGCTCCATCGTCGGTGTCGACTGGGGCGGCTATGTCCGCGCCGATCCGGCCGCGAACATTCCGTTGCTCCGGACACTGACGAACTGGGCAAGCGAAGGCCGCATCAATCCCGAACCCTCGGCGAGCTTCCCCCTGGCACAGGCGCCTTCCGTTCTGCAACGGCTTCTCGACCGCGAGAGCATCGGCAAACCCGTCATCCACTTCCGCCGCTGAACCGCAGCGGCGAAGCGCAAAATGCACATCCGCCGCGGTGCCGCCGCCGCCGCGCCTCATACGCGACGAATCGATGACACTGACAGAAATTCATTCACATGCGATTCCGGAGCCTGATTCAAAGGCTTGCGGCACGATCTTCAAACGCATTCAAACCCCTGCCGCGGCGCAGCCACGATTCCTCTTGCGAAACGGCCTCTTTCGGCCTGAGAGTCTTCCTCCACCCAAGATACGGGAGGCCGGAATGCTTGCGATGAAGATTGGGTACCTGGCGACCGGACTGGCATTTCTCTTCGTCGGCGCCATAACGATGGGCGTGTTCTGACCGGACACGCCGCCCCCCCTCGAAGGGCAGACAGCATTCAAGAATTCCGGAGGGCGCATGAAGATCATGCGCCCTCTTTCTTGTTTATGCGGGAGACCTCACGCCGCTTCTTCTTCGGGCTCGGCGCCCGGCGTGTAGTTGAGGATTGGCGCCAGCCAGCGCTCCATCACCTTCAGGTCCATGCCCTTGCGCTTCGCATACTCGACCACCTGATCGCGCTCGATCTTGCCGACACCGAAATATTCCGACTGCGGATGGCTGAAATAGAGGCCGCTCACCGAAGCGCCCGGCCACATGGCATAGCTCTCGGTCAGTTTCACGCCGATCTTGTCTTCGGCATCGAGCAGCTTGAAAAGCGTTGCCTTCTCCGTGTGGTCGGGCTGCGCGGGATAGCCCGGCGCCGGACGGATGCCCTGATACTTCTCCTCGATCAGCTCCTGGCTGCTGAGGTTTTCGTCCGCGGCATAGGCCCAGAACTCCTTGCGCACACGCTCATGCATGTGTTCGGCGAAGGCTTCCGCCAGACGGTCGGCGAGCGCCTGCGAGAGGATGGCGCGATAGTCGTCGTGCTTTTCCCTGAACCCCCTGGCGATGTCGTCCTCGCCGAAGCCGGCGCTGACGCAGAAGCCGCCGATATAGTCGGCAACGCCGCTGTCCTTCGGTGCAACGAAATCCGACAGCGCAAAATTCGCGCGCTCCGACGAACGCTTCATCTGCTGGCGCAGGGTGTGGAACACCTCGAGCCGTTCCTTCCGGCCGTCATCCGTATAGAGCTCGATGTCGTCCACATCGATCTCGTTCGCGGGCCAGAAGCCGATGACGGCGCGCGCCTTCAGCCACTTCTCCTCGACCATCTGTTTCAGCATTTCCTGCGCATCGGCAAAGAGCGAGCGCGCCGCCTCGCCGACCTTGTCGTCGTCGAGAATTTGCGGGTAGCGGCCCGCGAGTTCCCAGGTCTGGAAGAAGGGCGTCCAGTCGATATAGGGAACGAGCGTATCGATCGGATAATCGTCGAACACCTTGGTGCCGAGGAAGGCCGGCTTCGTGGGCTTGTAGCCCTTCCAGTCGATCTTCGGGCGGTTCTCCCGCGCACCCTCGAGCGTCTGGCGCTCCTTCTTTTCCCTGCCCGCGGCATGGCGCGCGGCGAGATCCTTGTACTGCTCGCGTATATCGGTGATGTAGGCGTCCGCACGCTCGGAGATGAGGGTGGACGCCACGCCCACCGCCCGGCTGGCGTCGGTGACATAGATCGCCTGCCCGGCCTTGTAGTTGGGGCTGATCTTCACCGCCGTGTGAATCTGGCTCGTCGTCGCGCCGCCGATGAGAAGCGGCACCTTGAACCCCTGGCGCTCCATCTCGGCCGCGACATGGCACATCTCGTCGAGCGACGGCGTGATGAGGCCCGACAGGCCGATGATATCGACCTTGTGCTTCTTCGCCGCCTCGAGAATCTTCTCGGCCGGCTGCATCACGCCCATGTCGATGACTTCGAAATTGTTGCACTGAAGCACGACGCCGACGATGTTCTTGCCGATATCGTGAACGTCACCCTTCACGGTCGCCATGAGAATGCGTGCCGCCGCATCGTCGTCGGTAATGCCGAGCTCTTCCTTTTCCTTCTCCATGAAGGGCATGAGATAGGCCACGGCCTGCTTCATCACGCGCGCGCTCTTCACCACCTGCGGCAGGAACATCTTGCCCGAACCGAACAGGTCGCCAACGACATTCATGCCGTCCATCAGCGGGCCTTCAATGACGTGCAGCGGGCGCTCGAAGTGATGACGCGCCTCCTCGACATCTTCCTCGATGAACGCGTTGATGCCCTTCACCAGCGAATGCGAAATGCGCTCGTTCACCGGCTTCTCGCGCCATGAAAGGTCTTCTTCGCGCTTCTTGCCGCCTTCGCCCTTGTAGCGCTCGGCGGCCTCGAGCAGACGCTCGGTCGCATCGTCGCGGCGGTTGAGGATCACGTCTTCGACAAGCTCGCGAAGCTCGGGATCGATATCGTCGTAAATCGCGAGCTGACCGGCATTCACGATGCCCATGTCCATGCCCGCCCTGATGGCATGGTAGAGGAAGACCGAATGCATCGCCTCGCGAACAAGCTCGTTGCCTCGGAAGGAAAAGGAGATGTTCGACACGCCGCCCGAGATATGCGCGTAAGGCAGATTCTGCTTGATGCGCTCGCAGGCCCGGATGAACTCGACGGCGTAGTTGTTGTGCTCCTCAATGCCGGTGGCGACCGCGAAGATGTTCGGATCGAAGATGATGTCTTCCGGCGGGAATCCCACCTTTTCCGTCAGCAACTTGTAGGCCCGCTCGCAGATCTGGAACTTGCGGTCGGCGGTGTCGGCCTGCCCTTCCTCGTCAAAGGCCATGACGACAGTTGCTGCGCCATACCGCCTGATCTTGCGCGCCTGTTTCAGGAACGGCTCCTCGCCTTCCTTGAGGCTGATCGAGTTCACGACCGCCTTGCCCTGGACGCGCTTGAGGCCCGCCTCGATGACATTCCATTTCGAGGAATCGATCATGACCGGAACGCGCGCGATATCGGGCTCGGCGGCGATCAGGTTCAGGAACTTGATCATCGCGGCCTCGGAATCGAGCATGCCCTCATCCATGTTGACGTCGATGATCTGCGCGCCATTTTCGACCTGCTCGCGCGCCACCGAAAGTGCGTCGTCGTAGCGGTCTTCCTGAATCATTTTCCGGAAGCGGGCGGAGCCCGTCACATTGGTCCGCTCGCCGATATTGATGAAGTTCGCCGTGGTTTGAGTCATCTCATCCCGATCTGAATTTTACTCATATTGATTTAGGACATGGCCGCCGGCTCGAAGAAGCACGGCGGCCCGCCCTTTTCGATGCGTGGCTCAGTCGGCCGCAAAAGGCTCGAGACCGGAAAGCCGCATCCGCCGCTCGACCTCCGGAATGTCGCGCGGTTTTCCGGCCTTCACCGCATCCGCGATAGCCTTGATGTGGTCCGGCGTCGTGCCGCAACAACCACCGAGAATGTTGACGAGCCCCGATTGCGCAAACTCGCCGACAAGCGCCGACATCTGCGCCGGGCTTTCGTCGTATTCGCCCATCTCGTTCGGCAGGCCCGCATTCGGATGCGCCGACACATTCGTATCGGAAATGCGCGACAGCGTGTCGATGTGCTGACGCATCTCCTTCGCCCCGAGCGCGCAATTGAGCCCGATGGAGAAAGGCTGAACATGCCGCACCGAGTTCCAGAAGGCTTCCGGCGTCTGCCCCGAGAGGAGGCGGCCGGACATGTCGGTGATGGTGCCCGAAATCATGACGGGCAGCTCGAAGCCGAGTTCCTCGAAGACGTCTTCCACCGCGTAGAGCGCCGCCTTGGCGTTCAGCGTGTCGAAGATCGTTTCGACGAGGATGGTGTCCGCGCCGCCCTCGATCAGCCCTTTCGTCGCCTCTTTATAGGCGTCATAGAGCCGGTCGAAATCGACGTTACGGAAACCGGGATCGTTCACATCGGGCGAAATGGACGCCGTGCGGTTCGTCGGCCCGAGAACGCCTGCCACATAGCAGACGCGGCCAGGTTCTTCCTTCTCGCAGATGTCTGCGGCCTCGCGCGCGATCCGCGCGCTCGCCACATTCATCTCATAGGCGAGGTCTTCCATGTGGTAGTCGGCCTGGGCGATGCGCGTCGCGCCGAACGTATTGGTTTCGGCGAAGTCCGCACCCGCCCGGTAATATTGAAGATGGATGTCGCGCAGGATGTCCGGTTGGACGAGCGAAATGAGCTCGTTATTGCCCTTCACATCGTATTCATGATCCTTGAAGCGCTCGCCGCGATAATCCTCTTCGCGCAGCTTGTAGCGCTGGATCATCGTGCCCATCGCGCCATCGAGAATGAGCACGCGCTCCTTCACTTCCTTCTTGAGATGGGCGATGCGTTCTTCGCGTGTTTTCGGGTGAGACATGTTCATTCCTCCAGGTGCGGGTGGTTTCGCGGCTCAGACCGCTTCCGGCTCTGCCGGAACGGGCTGAGGACGAAGTCCCAGCACATGACAGATCGCAAAGGTGAGATCCGCCTGGTTAAGCGTGTAGAAATGGAAACGGTCGAAGCCATAGCTCCGCAAGCGATTGACCTGCTCTGCCGCCACATAGGCCGCGATCAGCTTCCGCGTCGGCAGATCGTCGTCGAGGCCGATATAGTAGTCGTCGAGCCATTTCGGGATGCTCGCACCGCAGCGGCCCGCCATGCGCTTCGTTCCCTTGAAGTTCGTCGTCGGCATGATGCCCGGAACGATCGGCACTTCGACGCCCGCCGCTCTCGCCTTTTCAAGGAAGCGGATGTGCCTGTCCGTATCGAAGACGAACTGCGTGATGGCGCGCGTCGCACCCGCATCGACTTTTCGTTTCAGGAGTTCGATATCGGCCTCGATCGAAACCGATTCCGGATGCTTCTCGGGATAGGCCGAGACAATGACATCGAAGTCCGCGATCTTGCGGATGCCTTCGATGAGCTCCGGCGTCGACTGATAGCCTTCCGGGTGCGGCTGGTAAGGTGCGCCGAGTTCCGGCATGTCGCCGCGCAATGCCACGATGTGCCGGATACCCGCGTCCCAATAGCCGCGGATGACATCATTGACTTCCGCGCGCGAGGCACCGACGCAGGTCAGATGCGCAACCGGCTCCAGCGACGTCTCGTCGTGAATGCGCTTCACCGTTGCATGCGTCCGCTCGCGCGTTGACCCGCCTGCTCCGTAAGTCACGGATACGAATTCCGGCTGAAGCGGTTCAAGCCGGCGAATGGACTTCCACAGCGTCTCCTCCATCTCCGGTGTCTTCGGAGGGAAGAACTCAAACGACACGCGCGTCCGCTCGTTCACATCTTTTTTCTGCGTCTTCGCCATAGTTCTTACTTCACTCCCTCGAATTCGACTTTGGCGGCGGCGCGCCGGGCGGGTTCACCGCGCTTGCCGGCGACCCAGATCAACACCGTGAGCTTCGCGTCCTCGCCGCCTTCAGGAGGCAGAACCCTTGTCTCCGCGACGTCCAGGCCCGCATCCGCCAGCCACTCGTTCACTTCGTCTTCCGCGAAGCCGAGCCGCCGATGCGCATGGCTCTCACGGAGAAAATCCAGTTCATGCGGCGCGAAGTCCGCGATCAGCAGCCGCCCGCCCGGCTTCAGCACGCGCGCGGCCTCGGCGACGGACGCGGCCGGATCGTCGAGATAGTGAAGCACCATGTGCAACGTCACGAGATCGACCGTCTCGTCCTGCATGGGCAAATCGTAGAGATCGCCCTGCCGGACCGAGCAATGCTGAAGCGAGCGCTGCTCGAGCTGGGCGCGGGCCAGCGCCAGCATTTCGGGGCTGAGATCGATGCCGAGCCCCGCCTTGGCCTTCGGCCCGAAAAGTTCCAGCATCCGTCCGGTACCCGTGCCGAGATCCGCCACGAGTTCGATCGCGCCGGCACCGCCGAGTTGAAGCATTGCCTGCTCCACCTTGTCTTCCGGCACGTAGAGGGACCGGATCCTGTCCCACTCTTCGGCATTGGCCCTGAAATAGGCCGCCGCCTTTTCCGCCCGCGCCGCCCGCACCGCCTCCAGCCGCTCCAGGTCCCGCGCGATCACGAGGTCCTCTTGCGGAATGAGGCCGCTCAATAGATCGGCGAGTTCCGCCACCGGACCGCTGCCCGCAAGGCGGTAGAAAACCCAGCTTCCCTCGCGAAAACGCTCCAGAAGTCCCGCCTCGCACAGCAGCTTGAGATGCCGGCTGACGCGGGGCTGGCTCTGCCGCAATATCTGCGTCAGTTCCGTGACCGTTAGCTCGCTATGCGCCAGCAAGGCCAGAAGGCGCAGCCTTGTCGGCTCGCCCGCCGCCCGCAATCCTGCGAGAAGTTGCTCCATGTGCCACTCGGCTCCTAAGGTTTCGCGAAGGATATAAACATATCTTTATGTCTTTCAAAACCTTTTTCTCCACTGTGACGTTTTCTCGACGCCTCACGGGATTCTGATCCCGGCCACACACGCCCTGCTGGTTAACCCTGCCCTCCTATGCTAGCTAGGGAAGCCGCTGGGGCGGAGGAATCGGCGAGAAATTGCAGAAAATGACCCGCCATTCATGTGGAATTAAGCTGCAGGCTGAATGCTGGCGGCAACAGGACGATATGGCCCGCCAGGGCACCGGATTGGGAACGGGCTGACATGAAGATCACACATCGGACAGGCGGACGATCTGCTGCGATGCACGCGATACTCGCGCTCGCGCTGCTTTTCGGCATGACGGCGGCGGCGCACACGGCCATGGCCGCCGACGAGCCTGCCGGGCAGGCCCCGGCGGACAATGGCGTGGACGAGAACGACCCGCTCGAGCCGATGAACCGCTATTTCTTCGAGCTCAACAAGTTCTTCGACACGATCCTGCTGAAGCCCGTCGCCACCTGGTACGACGGCGTGGTGCCGGAACCCGGCCGCGACGGCGTGCGCAACTTCCTCGACAATCTGAGAAGCCCCGTGATCCTCGCCAACGACCTCCTGCAGGGCGAGTGGGAACGCGCCGGCACGACGGCGAGCCGCTTCGGCATCAACACGACGGTCGGCGTCCTCGGTCTCTTTGACCCCGCCGCCGACTGGGGCATGCCTCAACACAGCGAAGATTTCGGCCAGACGCTCGGCACCTACGATGTTGCCGAAGGCCCCTACCTTTACCTGCCCGTGCTGGGCCCCGCCCCGCCCCGCGACCTGACGGGTTTCGTCGTCGACCAGTTCTTCGACCCGCTCACCTACATTTATTGGGACGAGGCGAAGACGGTTCCCACGATCCGCTTCGTGCTGAACGGCGTCGACCAGCGCGCACGCAGCCTCGACACTCTCGACCAGATCGAACGCACCTCCGTCGATCACTATGCGACGGTGCGCAATCTGTACCGGCAGATACGCAAGAACGAAATTGCCAATGGCACCAGGGATTTCGACGACCTGCCGGATATCGAGAACCTAAATTTCGACACAAACGAACCGGACAGTCCTCGTATCGCTTTTTGACGCGAAGCCTGCCTCGGCGAGAGGCAGGCAGGGGCGCCGGGGCTTCGTCTGCGATCTGGAGATTGAAATGGTCACGACACGGATAGTGCATCGCACCAGACGGCTCATTGCGCCGCTCGCCCTTTGCATGGCGCTCGTCGCCAGCGTTGCGCAAGCAACCGCCTCGACGGGCGATGCCGCGAGAGCTTTCGTCGAAGACGTCTCGAAGCGTGCCATCGACATCATCAGCGACAAGAACGCCTCGAAGGCGGAACGCGAAGCGCAGTTCGCCAAGCTTCTCGACGAGACGGCGGACATGGAACGCATCGCCGCCTTCGCGCTCGGCCAGTATCTGCGCACGCCGACGCCGGAACAGAAGGCCGAGTATCTCAGCCTCGTGAAGACCTTCATCGTGAAGGTCTACGTCACGCGGCTTTCCGACTACAACGATGAGAAGCTCGACATTCTCAGTGCCAAGACGAAGGGCGACAAACAGGCCATCGTGCAGAGCGAGATCAAGTTCACGAACGGCCGCGAACCCGTCACCGTCGACTGGTGGCTCATCAAGAATGACGGCGACTTCAAGATCTTCGACGTCAACGTCGTCGGTATCTGGCTCGCCCAGGAGCAGCGCTCCACTTTCACGAGCGTGATCCGTAACAATGGCGGCGACTTCAACGCCCTTCTCGATCATCCCCGCAAGCAGATCAACAAGGCGGAAGCGGGCGAAACTCCGGACGTCAGCGCCGCGAACTAATCCCCGGAAAATTCATCGGTCTACGGACGGCGTGCCCCTGGCGGGGCGCGCCGTTTTCGCACTTGTCCCCCGAAATTTCGAAAACCGTCACCGAAATGTCATTGAAACGTCACATGACGGCGACATGTCCCCGCCTCCGGGGATAATTGCTATGGCACCGATGCACGCCAAGCAGCACGCCGCTGTTGCGCGCCCGCCACATTGGGGACAAATGCCGGGACGAGCCCGCATCTATCCCCGCATGCGCTCCACTGCCCGCGGCGGCTTCGCCACCTCGAACCGGAAATGGGGAAACCAGCGAACGGCTATCGGCCTGTCGTCGTCCGTATAGCCAACGAGCACCCAGCCGGTTTTCGTGTAGCCGCCCTTGAGGGCGCCGGGCGCCACGATGATCGCCGCGGTGCCCGCCACGCGCTCCTGCGGATGGGCTTCGGCCCATGCTTCGAGAGCGCCATAGCTTTCGATCGCGAGCCGGTTCACCACGCCTTCATTGCGGCGATCCGGCGCGACGAGAACACGCACAAACGCGAAGCGCTCGCGCAGACGCGGCAACACTTCGAAATAGGCAGTGGAGAGGGCGGCGAGCTTCTTGCCTTCATAAGCCGCAATGCAGAGCTGGCTCCCCCTCTTTTCTGCATCGGCCGATGCGGGAAGCACGCCAAGCTCCGACCAGAGCACGAGCGCATCCCGCTTCGCGGCCGCGTTCTCCTTCATCCAGACATTCCGGTAGTCGATTTCCATGACGCCCCTCGCCTTGCCGCGCATTTGCACGCAAGGAGCCTAACGGCCGCCAGCGGATGCGCACGCGAAGCTGCATCCTTTTCGGTGACGTCGCACTCTGGCCCGGAACGACACACCGGATTCAGCTTCCGTTAAGAGGCGGGGACCACAATCCGCCTCGCCCGCAAGTTGCACCCAAAGGGGGACGAAGATGGTCATGCGTATCCGTCCCGCTCACGAGAGCAAGACACCAGGCACGATCCCCGCCTTCCGCTCCGATGCAAGCATCGCCTTCGAGAACGCATGGTCCGCCATTCCGAAAGACGGCATCATTCCCGACAAGGCGGAACTTCGCCCCGAACGTTTCGCACCCTTTCTCCGCAATACCTATCTCGTGGAACTGCATGACGAGCCGGAGCGCCGCGTCCTCTTTCGCATCGCCGGCGAAGGCATCAGGAACGCGCTGGGCGTCGACCTGCGCGGACGCAACTACATCGACTTCGTGCCTGAGGAGCATCGCGACACCTCCGGCACTTCAATGAAGCTGATGTTCGGTGCGCAACCCTGCGGCCGATGGGTGCGCAAGGAAGTGATGCACAGGGATGGATTTCGCCAGCTTCTGGAACTGACACAATTTCCTGTGCGCGACCGCGCGAACGGATCGCAGCTCGTCATCGGCATCGTGGAGGGTTTCGGGGAGGACATCGCCCACGCGGCGGATGACCGCTTCCGCTTCGAATGCCTCGACCACGAGCAGTTCATCGACATCGGCGCCGGAGTGCCCTGACGAGACAAAACCTGACGGCACTCCACTTTCGCGCAGCCTCCGGCTTGACGCCGTTCGCCCCCCGGATTCTTCCTGCCCCCTACGACGCCGGATTGATTATTCAACCGGGTGGTTGAATATTGGCGTTCCTGCATCGCCCGGCCGCCACGAATGACCTTCCGACATCCCACCCTGCCGAAGCGAAAATTTCCGAGATCGCTCAACGAAGCGACGTGGACCGGCTGGCGGCCGAAACGCCGGCCACAGGCAAGATTTCGATTTTCGAATACGGAGGTTCCATGCTCCCCCGCTCTCTCATGCACCGCCAGGTCGCGCTGCTCGCCACGACGCAAGCCCTCTTCCAGACGTCCTCGGTTCTGGTAATGACGATCGGCGGCCTGGCGGGTGCCATGGTCGCCTCGCGGCCCGCCCTGGCGACGGCGCCCATCGCCGCGATGTTTCTGGGAACAACGCTCGGCACCGCGCCTGCTTCCATGTGGATGGCGCGCGTGGGACGGCGTCCGGGCTTCATTGCCGGAGCGCTGGCGGGGGCGACAGGTGGAGTGGCCGCCGCCGCGGGCATCTGGGCCGGCTCTCTGCTCCTGCTCTCGCTGGGCACCTTCCTTGTCGGCATCTATCAGTCCTTCGCACAATTTTATCGCTTCGCGGCATCGGAGGTCGCCGACGAGGCCTTCCGGCCGCGCGCGATTTCGCTTGTGATGGCGGGCGGCGTTGCGGCTGCGCTTCTGGGACCGGCGCTCGCGCAGATCGGCGGACCTCTGCTGGTTCCCGCCTATACCGGCTCATTCCTGCTGATGACGCTCGTCTCGCTTGGCGCGGCAGTCCTGCTTCTTGGACTGCGCGTGCCGCGCCCCGCTCCGCGCGCCGCAGACGCCGATAGCGGACGCCCTCTTCTTGCCATCATAAGTCAGCCCGCCTACGCGGTAGCGCTGTTCGGCGCAGCGACCGGTGGCGGCGTGATGATCCTCGCCATGACGGCGACACCGCTCGCCATGACGCATCACCATCACTCTCTGCCGGACACGGCGCTCGTCATCCAGCTTCATGTGCTCGGGATGTTCCTGCCTTCCTTTTTCACCGGTGCGTTGATCGCGCGTTTCGGGGTGCTGAGCGTCATGCTGGCGGGCGTTGCGCTGCTGACAGGTCATGTGACGATGAGCCTCTCGGGAACAGACTTCGTGTCCTTTGCCTCGGCGCTGGTTCTGCTCGGTATCGGCTGGAACTTCCTCTATATCGGCGGAACGACGCTGCTCACCGGCACCTATGCGGAGACGGAGAAAGGGCGCGCGCAGGCGACAAACGACATGACGATCTTCGGTGTCGGTCTCGCGTCCTCGCTCGGCGCCGGCCTGATGCATCAACTTCTCGGCTGGCAGACGCTCAACCTGTTGCTGCTGCCCTGGCTCGGAACGGCCGCACTGGCACTGATCTGGCTGGCGGCACACCGCAGGCGCGTGGCGCCCACGGGTGCGGAGTGAACGCAACCGGAAGACCGGCCCACATCCGCCGTCAGGAACCCACCTGACGCAGGTCCGGGAAAGCCGCTTTCGGCGGCGGCACCCGTCCGTATTTCTCTTCGAGCACACTGCCGATCGCGACGATGAGTTCGCGGTGGTCGATGGGTTTGCCGACATAGCCGTCGGCACCCAGCTCGCGATAACGCGTCTTGTTGCGGCCGAGGGAATCGGCGGTGAGCGCAAGGACCGGCACGTCGCGGATCGCCTGAACCTCATGCGCCCGAATATGCGCAAGCGTCTCCGGTCCGTCCATCACGGGCATGTGCATATCGAGCAGCACGAGATCGAAAGGCTGCGTTTGCAACCAGCGGATCGCCTCCTCGCCATTCTCGGCCTCGACGATGGTAATGCCGAGCGGTTCGAGGAAGATGCGCGCCACCTTGCGGTTGAGCGCATGATCATCGACGAGAAGCATGGTGAGCCCCTTCGCCCAGCGCACGCCACCCGTCTTGTCCACATCGGCATGAGCGGGCGCCTCGGCCACCCGGCGTCCGGACACGGCACGGAAGACGAGCGTGAAAACAGAGCCTTTGCCCTCCTCGCTTTCGACCGAAATGCCGCCGTCCATCAGTTCGGCGAGCTTGTGGCTGATCGAGAGCCCTAGACCGGTGCCGCCGAAGCGCCGCGAGGTGGAGGCATCCGCCTGGGTGAAGGGGGTGAAGAGCTTGCCGAGCGTTTCGGCATTCATGCCGGGACCGGTATCGGCGACACGGATGCGAACTTCCAGCGCGTCCTCGCCGAGCGGAACGGAGGTCGCGGAAATGGAGACACCGCCCTTGTTCGTGAACTTGATCGCATTCGAGACGAGATTGGAGACGCATTGGCGTACGCGCACCGGATCGAAGCGCAGGAAGGTCTGCGCTTCGGGATCGATCTCCAGCTTGAGATTGAGACCCTTCTCGATCGCGCGCGGCGCCCAGAGCTTTTCGAGGCGGCGCAGGAGGTGGCCGAGATCGTTGTCGATGGGCGAGATGTCGAACTTGCCCGCTTCGATCTTCGAGAGGTCGAGCACGTCATTGAGGATCGCCATCAGCGTCTTGCCGGAATCGAGAATGGTGTCGAGCTGGTCGCGCTGCTCCGGCGTGAGGTCGGAGGAGGCCATGAGCTGCGCCATGCCGAGAATGCCGTTGAGCGGCGTGCGGATTTCGTGGCTGATATTGGCGAGGAAGGCTGACTTCGCATCGTTCGCGGCTTCCGCCTCCTTGCGCGCTTTCCTGAGTTCCTTCTCGCGCTCGTGGATGCCGGTGACGTCGGCACCGACCGCGACATAGCCGCCGAAGGAAAGCTTCGTCTCGGTGACCTGAAGAATGGCGCCCCGAGGCGTCATCAGCTCGATGGTCTCGCCGTTTGCAAGCGTCGCGACGATGCGCTCTGCAATCTCCTGCGTTTCCTCGTAGCTCAGATGCGGGAGGATCGCCGCAACACCGCGCCGCATCGATTCGAGATAGGTGCAGCCTTCGCGGAGCGCGGCGTTGACGGCCGCGAAATCGATTTCGTTCTGCGCATTGGTGAGCAGAATCTCATGGTCGGGTCCATAGACGACGAAGCCGCCGGGAAGCCGGTTCACCGCTTCCTGGACAATCGCCGCCATGTCGCGATCGCTGATCTTGCCGTCGCTCATATCGAGCCTTCCGCAACTGGCGCAGGCGCAATGCGCCGCACCGGAGCGCCCCCTCCGTTTCCCCTGCTGAGAATTTAGGCAACGAGGCTTAAGGAGGGGTGAAGACGTTGCAGAAACGCTGGGGAAGGCTGGAGATTTTGGGTATAGATACTCTCGCGGAGGTGGCGTTCGACCAGCCCTAATACCCCGCTTCCCTGGCATGCCGCACCGCCAGGATCATGATTTCGTCGCCGTCATAACGGTAGAGCGTGAGGTAACCACTGCTTCCGAATTCGATCAGCCACTCGCGGAATTCCGGCGGCATCTCGCCTGAACGGTGTCCGATCTCCGGATGTGTCCGAAGAACGGCAACGCCCTCGCGGATTGCCGCGACGGCGCGCCGCGCGGCATCCGGATTCTTCGGGAGGAGGAAGCGATAAAGCCGTTGAATGTCTTCCAGTGCGCCGCGCGACCAGATCAGCCGCGTCATCCGGGCAGGTCCGCATCCTCGCCGGCTTCAAGCCGCGCAAGCCAGACATCGGCCTCCGCCTCCGAGACATGACGCCCGCTCGCGCGATACTCGTTCCAGCGCGCCAGCGCCTCCTGCCGGACCTGCTCGCGCTTCTCCTCACGGGCGACATATTCCTCGATCGCCTCGCGCATCACCCAATGGGCCGAGCGGCGCCGGAGGGCGGCAAGCCTCTTCACCCGCTCCCTCGTCTCGGCATCGAGCTTGACGCTGGTCGTTGCTGTCCCGGGCATGATCTTATCCAAAGGTGTTACCTATCAACACGATAGGCACCAAAGCTGGAAAGACCAAGGAAAAAGGAGAGAAGTTATCCTTCTCTCCCCCTTCGAAATCAGCGGCTGAAGCGCTTGTACTTGATGCGGTGCGGGATTTCGGCTTCGGGCCCGAGGCGGCGCTTCTTGTCTTCCTCGTAGTCCTGGTAGTTGCCCTCGAACCATTCGACATGGCTGTCGCCCTCGAAGGCGAGCATGTGGGTGGCGATGCGGTCGAGGAACCAGCGGTCATGCGAGATGACCACGGCGCAGCCCGCGAAGGCGACGAGCGCGTCTTCG
>JAGUWA010000151.1 GCA_020062605.1 Parvibaculum sp.
GTGTGCTCTTCCGATCTCAACACGCCGGGCATCACCACCGTTATCGAGGCCACGCCGACGCGCGATCACACCGAACGGATGCTCAAGGCCTTCGGCGCCGAAATCGCGAGCGAGACGGACAAGGACGGCCTCCTTGCCATAAGCCTCACCGGCGAACCCGAGCTCACGCCCTGCCCCATCGCGGTACCGGGAGATCCTTCTTCCGCCGCTTTCCCGGTCGTGGCGGCGCTGCTGACACCGGGTTCCGAAATCATTGTCGAGGGGATCACGCTCAATCCGCACCGGGCGGGGCTCTATACGACGCTGATGGAAATGGGCGGCGACATCGAAGTGATGAACCAGCGCGAGGAAGGCGGCGAACCGGTGGCCGATCTGCGCGTGCGGTCGAGCCGGCTCAAGGGCATCGAGGTGCCGCCCGCCCGCGCCGCCTCGATGATCGACGAATATCCGGTGCTCGCCGTGGCGGCGGCTTTTGCGGAGGGCACCACCACGATGCTCGGCATCCACGAGCTTCGCGTGAAGGAAAGCGACCGCATCGCCGCGACCGCCTCCGGCCTCAGGGCGAACGGCATCAAGGTTCGCGAGAGCGAGGACGGCATGGTCGTGGAGGGGCGCGCAGGCGAAGCCGGCGGCGGCGGGCATGTGACGACACATATGGATCACCGCATCGCCATGTCGTTCCTGGTCATGGGGCTTGCCGCGCAGAAGCCGGTGACCGTGGACGACGCCTCGATGATCGCGACGAGCTTCCCGGATTTCGAGCGCCTGATGCGCGGCCTCGGCGCGAGCTTCGCCGGCCGGGGCCAATGAGAATCCCGGTGAACGGCTCCCTCGTCATCGCAATCGACGGACCGGCGGCCTCGGGCAAGGGCACGCTCGCGCGCAAACTCGCCCGGCATTATGGATATGCCTATCTCGATACGGGCTCGCTCTACCGTGCCGTCGGCCAGGCCGTTCTGGCGGCGGGCGGCGATCCGAACGACGATGAGGCGGCGCTCGCCGCCGCCGAGGCACTCGATATCGCCCATATCGACGAAAAGGCGATCCGGACGCGGGAGGCAGGGGAAGCGGCCTCGATCGTCGCGGTGAAACCCGCCGTTCGCGCCGCCATCCTCGATTTTCAGCGAAATTTCGCGGCGAGCCCCCCCGGCGGCGAGGGGGGCGCGGTTCTGGACGGGCGGGATATCGGCACGGTGGTCTGTCCGGATGCCCGGGTGAAGATTTTCGTGACCGCGAGCCCGGAAATCCGGGCCCATAGGCGCTGGCTTGAACTCAACAGTTCGGGGGTCGAGGTCAGCGAGGCACAAATTCTGGAGGATGTGCGCGAAAGAGACCGCCGGGACGCCGAAAGAACGGCGAGCCCGATGAAGCCGGCGGCCGACGCATACTTGCTCGATACGTCCGATTTGAGTATAGAGGCGGCGTTCGACGCTGCCGTCGCGATCATCGACAAAGCAATGGGTTAAGTGCGTTTTCGCCTTCGGGGCGAGCGCGCTTTTTTGCCATTGGGCCAAGCGATCGCGGAGACAGCCCGGACATATGTGCAACCCCTAACCGACACTGCCCAAATCCACATGCTCCCGAACATTTCACGATTTCGGGGGAAGACCGCCGGACCCAACCGTCGGCCGGAACATAGAGCATCGTCAGGAGACTTCACCATTGGCTAACACGAACAGCGCGCTCAACCCGAGCCGCGAAGATTTCGCCGCCCTGCTCGAGCAGTCCTTCATGGACAGCAACATGCAGGAAGGTTCCGTGATCAAGGGAACCATTGTCGGCATCGAGAACGATCTCGCCATCATCGACGTCGGTCTCAAGACCGAAGGCCGCGTGCCCCTCAAGGAATTCGGCGCGCCGGGCAAGCCGGCCGTGCTCAGCGTCGGCGACACGGTCGAGGTTTATCTCGAGCGCATCGAGAACTCGATGGGCGAGGCGATGCTGAGCCGCGAGAAGGCGAAGCGCGAAGAAAGCTGGATCCGCCTCGAAGTGGCGTTCGACAAGCAGGAACGCGTCGACGGCCAGATCTTCGGCCGCGTGAAGGGCGGCTTCACGGTCGACCTCGACGGCGCCGTGGCATTCCTTCCGGGCAGCCAGGTCGACATCCGCCCCGTGCGCGACGTGACCCCGCTCATGAACATTCCGCAGCCCTTCCAGATCCTGAAGATGGACAAGCGCCGCGGCAACATCGTCGTGTCGCGCCGTGCCGTCCTCGAAGAGACCCGCGCCGAACAGCGCCAGGAACTCGTCGAGAACCTCAAGGAAGGCCAGGTGCTCGAGGGCGTCGTCAAGAACATCACCGATTACGGCGCGTTCGTCGATCTCGGCGGTGTGGACGGCCTGCTCCACGTCACGGACATTGCGTGGCGCCGCGTGAACCATCCGACGGAAGTTCTCTCGATCGGCCAGACCGTCAAGGTGCAGGTCATCAAGGTGAACCACGAGACGCAGCGCATCTCGCTCGGCATGAAGCAGCTTGAAGCCGATCCGTGGGAAGGCGTCGAAGCGAAGTACCCGCTCAACGCGCGCTTCAAGGGCCGCGTGACGAACATCACCGATTACGGCGCGTTCGTCGAACTCGAGCCGGGCGTCGAAGGCCTCGTCCATGTTTCCGAAATGAGCTGGACGAAGAAGAACGTGCATCCGGGCAAGATCGTTTCCACCTCGCAGGAAGTGGAAGTGATGGTGCTGGAAGTCGATCCGGTGAAGCGCCGCATTTCGCTCGGCCTGAAGCACTGCATGGACAATCCCTGGACCACCTTCGCCGAGCGCTTCCCGCCCGGCACGGTCGTCGAGGGCGAGATCAAGAACATCACCGAGTTCGGTCTCTTCATCGGCCTCGACGCCGATGTTGACGGCATGGTGCACATGTCCGATCTCGACTGGAACCGGTCCGGCGAAGAAGCCATGGCCGACTACCAGAAGGGCCAGGTGGTGAAGGCCGTGGTGCTCGACGTCGACACCGAGAAAGAGCGCATCTCGCTCGGCATCAAGCAGCTTGGCGGCGATCCGATGGAATCGCTCGGCGACAGCATCCGCAAGGGCGCGGTCGTCACCTGCACGGTGACGGGCGTGACCGAAAACGGCATCGAGGTGACGGTCGGCGAAGACAACATGCCCGCCTTCATCCGCCGTGCGGAACTCGCGCGCGACCGCGCCGACCAGCGCCCCGAGCGCTTCGCCTTGGGCGACAAGGTCGATGCCCGCGTGACGCAGTTCGACCGCGCCGCGCGCAAGATCCAGCTCTCGATCAAGGCGCTGGAAATTGCCGAAGAAAAGGAAGCGGTTGCCCAGTACGGTTCGTCCGATTCGGGCGCATCGCTTGGCGACATTCTCGGTGCGGCCCTCAACAAGGCCAATACCGAAGACAAGTAAGACGAGCCGGCGGGGTGGACA
>JAGUWA010000157.1 GCA_020062605.1 Parvibaculum sp.
CGCCATTGTTGCCGGGACCGCAGAGCACCGAGACGGGGCCTTGCGGAAAGCGCGCGACGATCGCATCCGCGACCGCGCGGCCCGCATTCTCCATGAGGACGATGCCCGGCGTGCCGCGCCCGATGGCGAGCGCGTCGGCACGGCCCATCTCGTCGACGGTCAGGAGTTCGGTAGAATCGGTCGCGTCTGTCATGGCCGTCACTATAGCCATGAGATTGCGGCGGCCAATGGGCGCCGCAGGAGAAACCGGGGCAACGGCTATGCCCAATGCCGGAGGCGGCCCCGGAACCCGGCTGGGGACAGAGCCGATTTCGTGCTACATAAAAGCGTCATTGAGAACAGGCGACACTCAACCTCACGAGAGCCCCGTGACTACGATCGGCAAGATTGCGTCAGCATTTGCGTTCGCATCTCTCATGATCCTTCCCGTGCAAGCCGGCGACCTCAAGGTAACGGTCGAAGGCGTGCGATCGGACGATGGCGCGCTCATGATTGGCTTCTACGACAGTGCCGCAAATTTCGAGGATGCCATCGACACGTCGGCACATGTCGGCCTGCTGAATGACAAGGGACGGCTTGTCGGCGTGACAATGAGGGCGAAGACCGGCCCCCAAGGCATCGCGGTCATGGACCTTCCGCCGGGCCGATATGGCGTCATCGTGTTTCACGACGAGAACGATAACGGGCTGCTCGATGTCAGCTTTCTCGGCATACCCAGCGAAGGCTATGGCTTCAGCAACAATGCGATTGGCTTTCTCAGCGCGCCTTCCTTCGACAAGGCTTCGGTCGCCGTCGGAAGCGGCGATGTAACGACGAGGATTTCGCTCACCTATCAGGTTGCAGCCGCCAGACCCTCCCCGCGCCGGAAATGATCCGACGCTGCAGCCGACCGACACTGCGGCCATGCAGCATCAGTTCACCTTCGTTTCCGCCTCGCGGCCCTTCTCGACGAGGGAGAGAGAGGAACCCTTCGTCTGGAAAACGGTGACGGAGCAATTGTCCGGGCGGAAGGCGACGAGGCGGTCGTCGCCCAGCGCCGCGCCCGCCGCGACGTTGATCGCGATGAAGTGAGAGAAGATCACGGTGTCGCCGCCGAGACCGGTCAGCGCGTCGATCACCGACTGACGCCAGGCGAGCAGATCGAGCGCGCCGTTGCCATTGTTCTCCGGCAGCCTTGCATCCGCCCATGTACCCGCCATGAGGCGGCGGAGCCAGATGCCACGCGCTTCCAGCTCATCGACGGGGGACGGGACTTCGGCGACGCGCGTCTCGATGACCGGCTCGCAGTTCCAGCTTTTCGACAAGGGCATCGCCGTCTCGCGGCAGCGGCGCAGCGGCGAGGAGAGGATCGGGAGCTTCCTGCCGACCCGGTTCTCGATTTCTCGGGCGACGGCTTCGGCCTGCGCCTGGCCTTTTTCGGACAGGCCCGGATCCGTGTCCGCGTCCCAGCCGGCGGCGGCCTCGCCATGGCGGATCATATAGATGGTGGGCATGGGTGGGGTTCTCTCAATATTCGATGCATAGGGGGTATCGCCCCATTGCAGTAGTAGCAAGACTGCAGCCCAATCAGCGGTCAAACAGCTGATGGCCGTAACGAAAATAAAGGTATATATTCACTATGGAAATTTATGACCGTACAATCTTGATCCGCGAACCAAAGTATAGATCAACTTGGGGGAGACCAACGTGGGATATGTGACAGAAGTCCTTGAATCGGACGAACAGGTATTAGGGGAGGCGCAGATACATTGGATTTATCTGATCTTCGCTGCGATCATCTTCATCATAGATTTCACAATAATCATAGGTCCCATCATCGCCGCATATATGGTGTTGAGCTACTACCTGAAAGAATTTGTCATCACCAATAAGCGGGTCATCTACAAGCGGGGTGTTATCTCCCGGAATGTTGACGAGATCGACATTAGGCGGATTGAGGGAACAAACCTGCGACAAGGCATTCTTGGTCGAATGCTTGGATATGGACGCGTAATCGTTCGGGGAACGGGTGTTGGAAATATCAACTTTCCCTTGATTGCGACGCCGATTGAGTTCAAGCGACTTGTAGAAAAGGCCACAAAACCGGCCGTGTGATCTGTACTTCTGGATTGCCGGGTCACGGACCTTCGGTCCGGCCCGGCAATGACATCCTTTTTGTTTATTCCGGCGTGAAGATGTTGACGCTGCCGTCGGTGAAGGACTGAACGGTGCCCGGGCGGCCGAGCTGTTCACGCTCGACCATGTCGGCAAGCGTGGCCGGATCGTTTGGCGTATGGGCGACGAAGCGGGCGTCGGTGTCCGCCATGCGGCCGAAGACGATGGCGGACTCCGCACCGCCACGGCCATGCACGACGGTGTATGTCTCGATCTTCGCCTTGCCGTTCGGCTTCTCCTCGACCTTCGGATGCTTTTCGGCATCGATCTCGGCCTGATAGGTTGCGGGCGTCTCGCGTTCCCACTTGCCTTCGAGCGGCGTCGTCGAATAGAGGCCGAGGCCGTGTTTCGTCACATACCAGCCGTTCGAGGTGCAGAGGCCCTTCGTGCCGGGCTTCGCGCGCAGCTTGTCCATCATGGTGGCGATGGAGTGCATGACGTAATTGTTGCCGGCGCCGCCGAAGTAAGGAAGGCCGCCGGTGACGGTAAGCGGGCGCGGATCGTCTTCCGCGATACCGAGTTCGTTGCGGCCGATCTGCACGGCGGAGGGGAAGCAGGAATAGAGATCGAAATAGTCGATCTCACCGATATTCCAGCCGGACATGGCAAAGGCCTTCTTGCCCATCATGCGGATGGCGGGCGATGAGTGGAAGTTCACGCGCTCGGTCGGAAACCAGAGGTCGTTGGCGTCGGCGCAGCCATGCAGGAAGACCCACTTCTCCTGCGGGACGCCAAGTTCGCGCGCCTTCTTCACCGACATCATGACGACGGCGGCGGCCTGATCGACCTGCATGATCGCGTTCATGTATTTCGTGTAGGGAAAGCCGACATAGCGGTTGTCGTCGGTCGGCGTGGCGATCTCTTCCGCCGTGCGGGCGACGGGGAACCAGGCCTGCGGGTGCTTCGCGGCTACTTCCGTGAAGGGCGCCATGAGCCTGCCGATGGCAAGCTGGTGGTCCTTCACGCTGCGGCCCGCCGCGCCACGGATCGCGTTCTCGAACATCGGATAGATGTTGACCGGGAATTGCAGCTTGTGGCGCTTCTCGACTTCCGTGACGCCGGCCTTTTCATACCCTATGTCGATGCGCTCGCCGCCGGGGTTCTCGTCGTGCCAGGGGAGCTGCTTGCCCTGCCCCAGCGCGCGCATAAGCGTGCCGAAACATTCGGACCCCGCGACGAGCGCCACATCCGTCTCGCCATTCGCGATCAGTTCCGCCGTGTGGTTCACCAGCATCTGGGGCGTGTTGCCGCCGGTCGGCCCATAGCAGGTCTTTGTGGGTTTCGCGCCGAGCATGTTCGCCAGCGTCTTCGAGGCGTTCGGGTAACGGCCGAAGGGAAGACGGGCCGAGTCCGGGCTGTCGGTGATGAAGCGGACGGTGGTTACGTTGTCCACGACATCCCAGAGCTTCCTGCCGAGGCCGGTGTCGGCGGCAGCGGCTTCCGCCGCATCCGCCATCAGATGCATGGGCGACTTCGCCTTCTCGACATCCTTTTCCTTCTGGACGAGCTGGCCGCAGCCAACCAGAACGGGCATGCGGTCATCGATCTTGGTGCCGGACATGAAGGAAACTCCCTGAGATTTTTTAGTTCGCGATGCTAACCATTGGGCCAGAGAATAGCCGCTGCCAGCAGCGTGTCCAGCGGGCCGTCATGCGGCGCGGCGCCGCTGCGTCAGGCGCCGTGCCTTTCGCGATAGGCGAAAGCCGAGAGGAGAAAGCGCGCGCCATAGATGAGCGCGTTCGCATCGACCGCATGGCCGAGACCGGGGATGGGAATGCCCTGACAGGCGACGCCCGCTTCCGTTAGCGCCTTGACCGAGGCCATCATGCCGTAGAGCGGCGCAAGCGCGTCCTGCTCGCCATGAACCAGCATGACGGGCGGCTTCGACACGATTTCGGATGAAAGTTTGTCCGCGCCGACGAGGCCGCCCGAATAACCGAGCACCGCAGCGGGGGCGACGGCGCGGCGAAGGCCGAGATGCAGCGCCATGACCGTGCCCTGGCTGAAGCCGACAAGCGCGAGACGCGTGGCGTCGAGATTTTCGCGAGCGAGTTCGGCATCGATGAAGTCATGGAGAGTTGGCGCGACGGCGACCGCATCGTCATAGAGACGCGGATCGCCCGCCGGGCGCTTGCCGATCCACTGAAAGCCGCCGTCTTTCGCTGCCTGAGGGCCATCCGGCGCAACGAAGGCGACATTCGGCATGGAGGACTGCCAGTAATCCGCGAAGGACATGAGGTCCGCGCCGCAGGAACCATAGCCGTGCAGGAAGACGGCAAGCCATTCGGCCTTGCCCGACTGTGCGGGGCGGCGGAGAACCGAGAGGCTCACGCCGCACCACCCTTCGCATAGTCCTTCAGACGCGCGCTCGCTTCCTCGAGGATCGCGTCCTGCTTGCAGAAGCAGAAGCGCGCGAGGTGGCGCGGCGCATCCGGCGAGGAATAGAAGGCGGAGAGCGGAATGGCGGCGACCTTCGCCTTCACCGTGATCTCGCGGCAGAACTCTTCGTCGGTGCCGTTGAATCCGAGGGGCCGGAAATCGGCGCTGATGAAGTAAGTGCCGTCGGCGGGAAGCACGTCGAAACCTGCATCGGCGAGACCCTTTGCGAGGATGTCACGCTTCGCCTCCAGCGAGGAAGCGAGGCTCGCGAAATAATCGTCATCCTTGGCCAATCCATAGGCGACGGCGGATTGCA
>JAGUWA010000354.1 GCA_020062605.1 Parvibaculum sp.
AGGCCAGACCAAAGAAGGGGGAAAATCGGTGGAGAACTTCCTGCACGACCTGAGCTGGGTCCTGCCCTTACGCAGCGACGCGGCCACCGTCATCTTCAATGGCTTCACCTTCCTCGGATACACGCCCTTCTTCCTGATCTTCATGCCCATCGGATACTGGCTTTGGGACCGGACCCTTTTTTCCCGCCTCGCCGTTCTGATCGCGCTGACCGCGGTGGTCAATGCCTGGCTGAAGGACTTCTGGCAGGACGCCCGCCCCGACCCTGCCTTTCAACTCGACGCAGACCGCGTTGCGGATTCATACGGCCTTCCCTCCGGTCACGCGCAAGTCGCCGTCGCCATGTGGCTCTGGCTGGCCTACGAGATAAGACGCCCATGGGCCTGGGCAGCCGCCCTCGTCATCGCCGCCGGCGTCTGCTTCAGCCGCCTCTATCTCGGTGTGCATGACGTAGAGGACGTGCTCGCCGGCATCCTGCTCGGCTTCTTCACCCTCGCCATCTTCGCCGTACTGGTACATGAGCGCGTCATCGCGCGCTGGCGCAAGCTGCCGGCCTGGATGGACTTTCTGGTCATTATCGTTGCGATCCCGGCGCTCTGGCTGATCTGGCCGGAAGGTGAGGAACCGACCGGCATCGCGGGCGTGCTGTTTCTGCTTCTTGGCTGGTTCGCAGGCGCCGCGCTCGACCGCAAAGCCGCGCCCGAGAAGCCCATCCTCCCCGCCTGGTGGCTGCAGATGCTCATGGCCGTTGGCGGCATCCTGGGCCTCTTCGCGCTCAGGAAACTCTTGATGGTCGGCGGAACGGTGGCAGGACTTCCCGACACGATCACCGACTACATCGCGATCGCGAGCATAGGCATCTACGCGACATGGATCGCACCGGCAATCTTCCGCGGACTGAGGCTGATGAAGCAGCCCTAGACCGTTTTCCAGGCACGTGGAAACACCTGCCCGTCTAGGCCATGCCGTAAGGCGGCGTCTTCTCGGCTTCCCCGTCCCGGATGGAGAGCCAGGGAAGGCAGCCGCTTTCCGTCAACGCAGGCTCTATCCGCGTGCGGGTTGCCTCGTCGAGCGCGGCGTAAGCCTGCTTCAACCAGAGCAGCGTATGCGCCTGATAGGGCCGTGCGATGGTCTTGAATCCGTGCCCGCGGATTTCCGCCACCATTGGATGGAAATCCTTGCCCGCGAGATGCGCATCCACCGCTGCCTGCAGCATCGGAAGGGCCACCTCGCCCGCAAGCTTCAACAACCCCTTCGCACCGATGGAGAGCGGATCGCCGGCCGCGTTCCACTCACCGTCGATGCCCGACACATCGTCCATGAGCTGCACCCATTGGAACAGGCGCACCGCCTTTGCCTTCATCAGGTTGGACGTCGTGGGATCGACCGCATACTGACTGAGCTGACCGTAGAGACCGAAATCCGCGATGGAAGGCCGCGAGCCGAACAGGAAGAGCTGCGTCGCCATATGGGCTTCCATGGTACCCATCAGCTCTTCATAGGTCGATTGCAGCAGCGGGCGATTTTCAGCCGTGCCGCCCAGCAATTCGCGCAAATGCTCCTGCCGGGCGAGAAAAGTCTTTGCAGCTTCCTCGAGCTCGGGCTCGGGGACAGCGCCCAGCCACCCCGCCATCTGGCGGCGCGGACAGAAGACACGGTCCGCCGCCTCGTTCCAGCGATAGTCGAACATCGGCAAAGGCAACCATTCGTCAGCCGCTTCCTCGATCACACGGGCAAGAAACGCCATTCCCGGATCGTCGGGGATTACCGAGCGCTCGCCCGGATGCCGCGTTTCGAGTTCGTCGATAATCGGCGTCGAATCCGAATGATAGGAGCCGTCGGGAAACTGAATGACGGGCACCTGCCGCTTGCCGGCATCGCCGATCTCCGTGCCCTCACCCAACGAACCACTGCCCCGGAACGCACCAAGCGGCACGATCCAGCGATGCGGCAAATGCCGGTAACGCAAAACCGCGCGCACCTTGTGCGAATAGGGAGAGCCGGGTCCGCCCAGCAGCCGGTAAACGTCAGACATCACGCCGTCTCGTTGAAAAGTTCGCGGCCGATCAGCATGCGGCGGATCTCGCTTGTCCCCGCCCCGATCTCGTAGAGCTTGGCATCGCGCAGCAGGCGGCCCGTCGAATAATCGTTGATGTATCCGTTGCCGCCGAGCGCCTGGATCGCCTCCAGCGCCATCCATGTCGCTTTTTCAGCCGCGTAGAGGATCGCGCCCGCCGCGTCCTTGCGGGTCGTCTGCCCCCGGTCGCAGGCTTTCGCGACGGCGTAGACATAGGCCCGGCAGGCATTCATCGTCGAATACATGTCGGCAAGCTTGCCTTGCATGAGCTGGAACGTGCCGATCGGTTCGCCGAACTGCTTGCGCTCATGAACGTAAGGCACGACGGCGTCCATGCAGGCCTGCATGATGCCGAGCGGACCGGCGGCGAGCACCGCCCGCTCATAGTCGAGGCCGGACATCAGCACGCGCACGCCCTCGTTCACCTTGCCGAGAACATTATCCTCGGGGACTTCGCAATCCTCGAAAACGAGTTCGGCGGTGTTGGAGCCGCGCATGCCGAGCTTGTCGAGCTTCTGGGCGGCGCTGAAACCCTTCATGCCCTTCTCGATCAGGAAAGGCGTGATCCCCTTCGGGCCGGCATTGGCATCGGTCTTCGCATAGACGATCAGCGTTTCCGCATCGGGGCCGTTGGTAATCCACATCTTGTTGCCGTTGAGCACATAGCGGTCGCCCTTCTTCTCCGCCTTGAGCCGCATCGACACGACATCCGAGCCGGAACCGGGCTCGGACATGGCGAGCGCCCCGACATGCTCACCCGACATGAGCTTGGGCAGGTATTTCCGCTTCTGCGCGTCCGTGCCCCAGCGGCGAAGCTGGTTCACGCAGAGGTTGGAATGTGCGCCATAAGACAAACCCACGCTCGCCGAACCGCGGCTGATCTCTTCCATTGCAACGACGTGCTCAAGATAGCCGAGCCCCGTGCCGCCATATTCTTCCTCGACCGTTATCCCAAGGAGACCGAGTTCACCGAGTTGCGGCCAGAGATCGCGCGGAAACTCGTTGCTACGATCGATCTCGGCTGCGCGCGGCGTGATCTTGTCCGCAGTAAAGGCGCGCACCGTATCTCGGATCATGTCGGCGGTTTCACCGAGATCGAAATCGAGCGAAGGATAGTCATTCGGAAGCATGGGCTTTTTCCTTTTATTGCCGGGCGTTTATGCCACGCCGTTGCCGTTGCCGTCACCGCCCCGATCGGGTGGCCGCATGTTCATTCGGAGGAGTAGATATCCACGACGTCGGACTCCGTGAAAACGGTGTAGACGCCCGCCCCGGGGCTTCCTCCCACCACGACGAACTTTCCATCCGCGGCTGCAGCAACGGAGCCATGGCGCGGCGTTGGCATCGGCTTCGCCTGCTCCCACCGACTGTTCGCAAGGTCGAGGACGAAATGGTCGCCATAGGTGCGTGGCGGCACCCGCTGCTCGCCGCCCGTGACGTGGACCTTGCCATCGAGCAGCGCCGCGACATGGCCCGAACGCGGCGCGGGCAAAGCCGGGCCGCTCGTCCATTTGCCCGTGGACGGATCGAAAATATCGACACGCGAGGTCGCTGCACCATCGGACAGGCCGCCGATCGCATAGATGCGGCCATCGACGGCAACGTAAGCCGCAGCAACGCGAGGTGCGGGCATGGCGTCGCCTACGGCGGCCCAGCTATCGGTGCCGGGATCGTAGGCCCATACGCGCGAGGCACTGCCGCCGCGCCCGCCAAGCGCATAAATCCGGTCGCCAATGGAAACAAGCCCATGCCCTGCTCTTCTGGACGGCATGTCGGCAATACCAAGCCATGTACCGACCCGCGGATCGTAGACCCAGCCATTGGCGGTATCCCCAGCCTCTGCCACGTCGGCCAGACTGGATGTGCCGTCGGAGGTAACGAAATCCTGCCGTTGCGGCGCGGGCGCTTCGTATCCCCCCGAGACGAAGAGCCGGCCGCCATGTGCGGCCACACCGAATTGCTGCAGGCCGACCGGCAGCGCCGGAGCGGCGCGCCAGATATTCCCGCGCATGTCGTAAATTTCGGCGACCGTACGCGGACCTGAAGTGCTGTCTCCGCCGATCACATAGAAATCGCTGCCGAGCAAAGCGCCGCCCGCAAAAGCCCGGCCTGTGGACATGGGGGCGCCCTCGCTCCAGCCGGACGCCGATGCCGCTGCGGGGAGCGCGACAAGCAGGAAGGCCAGCGAGAAAACACCTCGCCATTTCAACGTCTTGAACATGAAACCTCCCTCTGCTCCGCCACTCAGTAGAACAGGACCAGCGCCGCAAGGCCCAGAAACGAGAAAAATCCGACAACGTCCGTCATCGTGGTGACGAAAACGGCCGAGGATACGGCGGGGTCGGCGCCAACCTTGTCGAGCCCCAAGGGTACGAGAATTCCCGTGAGGCTCGCCACCACCAGGTTGATCATCATGGCCGACGCAAACACCACACCGAGCCACTCATTGCCGAAAATCAACGCAACCAGAACACCGAGCAGCAAGGCAAAAATACAACCGTTGACGATACCGACCCAGAATTCGCGAAGGATTGTGCGGCTGGCGTTGAAGGGCACAAGATCGCGCGTCGCCAGCGCGCGGACGGTAACCGTCATGGTCTGCGTGCCTGCATTGCCGCCCATTGAGGCCACGATCGGCATGAGCACGGCCAGCGCCACCATCTGCTCGATCGTGCCATCGAAAAGCGCGATGACCGAAGCGGCGATCACTGCCGTCACCAGATTTACGAGAAGCCAGGGAACGCGGCTCCGGCTCGTCTGAAAGACAGTATCCGAGATCGCTTCTTCGCCAACGCCGGCGAGAAGGCGGATATCCTCGGCCGCTTCCTCGCTGATAACCTCCACGATGTCGTCCACCGTGATGACGCCGACGAGGCGGCCCGCCTCGTCCACCACGGCGGCGGAGATGAGGTCGTACTTGCCGAACTGGAGTGCGACCTCTTCCTGGTCCATGCCGACCGGAATGAGCGTCTGTTCGGTCTCCATGATGTCGGATATCTTCACAGGACGCTTGGTCCGCATGAGGCGGGAAAGCGGCACGGTACCGCAAGGCTTGTAGGCAGCGTCGACGACGAAGATTTCGTAGAACTCGTCCGGAAGCTCCTTCGCCTCGCGCAGATAGTCGATGGTCTGACCGATATCCCAATAAGGCGGCACAGCGACGAGCTCGCGCTGCATGAGACGGCCGGCGGAGTAATCGGGATAGTCGAGAGATTGCTCTAGGGCGGCGCGTTCGCTCGCCGGCAACTGGTCGAGGATGAGCCGCTGCTCCGCCTCATCCATGTCTTCAAGGAGGTAGACGGCGTCGTCGGAATCCATTTCCGTCAGCGCGGCCGCGATATCCTTCGGATCGAGAAGCTCGATCACATGGTCGCGCACGCTCTCGTCGAGCTCGCTCAAGACCTCCGGATTGAGGTCGCTGCCGAGCATGCCGACGAGCACCTCGCGCTCTTCATTGCGCAGGAGTTCAAAGAGTTCGGCAAGATCGGCGGGACGCAGCGGCAGAACGAGTTCGCGCGCCTGCGGAGCATCGGCGCGGTCCACCGCGTCGACCACCGAACGCACGAATCCCGGCGACAGGGCGTCCTCCGCCGTTTCCTCCGGTACATGTGTGTGAGCCGGGTCGGCCAAGCGCGCACTCCCGTATAAATCGCGGTCCCGAGTTGCGGCGAGTGTGCGCTATTTGCCCCCGGCCTGCCAGCCGGAGAGGCACGAAAAGCCGGAGCAAACCGCGAAAAATGCCGATTTAAAAGGGGGAGGCAGAACCCTTTGATGAGCCTCAGGGCTCTGATGGTGCGGTCGAGAAGACTCGAACTTCCACGGGAGTTACCCCACAGCGACCTCAACGCTGCGCGTCTACCAATTCCGCCACGACCGCATGCCTCGTGGGCCGGGCGGATGTAACAAATCCCTGACGCTTGCTCAAGCGGCAAATGGCAGGAAAGCAGGCTTAAATGCCGTCGCCATCAAGATTGTTGGGAAGATGGATGCCGCACTCGTCCTTATCCTTGCCGACCCAGCGGCCATCGCGATAGGAACCGCCCTCCGGCACGCGCTCGGTGCAGGGCATGCAGCCGATGGAAAGGTAGTTGTCCTTCACCAGCGGATGGCGCGGCAGCTTGTGTTCGTCCAGATAGGCTTCAAGGTCTTCCTGCGTCCAATGGGCCAGCGGATTGACCTTGAAACGGGTGCCCGTGGCGGTTCCCGGCTCGCCAGTACCGCGCACCCTCTCCTCCTCGATCGGCTTCATGCCCGCGCGCGCGTTCGTCTGGAAGCGCTTGCGGCCGGTGATCGAGGCATCAAAACCCTTCAGCGCCCGCTCGAGCGGCAGGACCTTGCGGATAAAGCAGCAGGCATCGGCATCGGCGTTCCAGAGACCCCCATTCGGGTCCTGCGCTGCGAGGTCGGCAGGGTGCGGACCGACAGCGCGAATATCGGTGAGGCCGAGCTTTTCCTGCAGCCGGTCGCGGTAGCGCAGCGTCTCGCCGAAAAGCTTGCCGGTATTGAGGAAGATCACGGGTGTCGACGGATCGACCTGCGCCACCATGTGAAGGAGCACCGCGGATTCCGCCCCGAAGGAGGAAACGACGGCGATCTTGCCCGGAAACGCCTTCTTGATCGTGGCTTCGAGCAGGTCCATGCCCGAAAGACCCGAATAGGAATCGCGGAGGCGCTGCAGCGCGGGCGAGCCGACGGTCGCCGCGTCCATGATGGCCGCACGGTCCTCGCCCATGGCTGCCTTGCCCGGACGCTTTCTGAGATCGATAGCTGTCATTTCAGCCAGCCTTTCTCTTCGATATAGGCATCGGTCTTGCGGCCGATTTCCGCGAGTTCGTGGCCTTCCGCACGCCAGGCCCGGCGCTGGCGGCCCAGTTCGTCGAGCCGTCCCGCCCATTCGGACCCGAAAAGCCCTTCGAGATACCGCCGGAGCCGCCGCGCAAGGCCCGGAGACTTGCCGCCTGTCGAGACGGAGATCACCAGATCGCCGCGGCGGACAATGGAGGGGACGTGAAAATCGCAAAGCGGCTTCACATCCTCCGTATTCACCAGGCGCCCGGCGGCGCGGGCCTTGCCCGCAAGCGCCACGCTTTCGCGGTCGCCGAGCCCTGCCAGAAAGACGAGATGCGCCGATTTCAGCGCTTTATCGCCGGGCCTTGCCCCCTTGAGCCGCTTTCCGGCCTGCCTCGTGAAGGCCGCGGAGGGCGACTGGCAATAGATTTCCAGGTCCTGCGCACCGGCAGCATCGAGAGCGGCGAGCCGTTTCTCGGCAACTTCGCCCTCGCCCACCAGAATCACCTTGAGAGAGCCGAGATCGACCAGGATCGGAAACACGCGCACCTCCCGGTGCCATTCAATTTCCCGCTAGACATAGCAACTATGCTCTATAATTCAACTCTCGTCCGTATAATTATATTTTTCACACATGCAATGCGCAGAATAATAAAAAAAAAGGCCCGTATAGGGCCCTTTTCGGTACTTCCGAGATATCGCAGCGGTCAGGAATGCTGGGCGCTCGACTCCGATGCGGTGAGGACGGAGGTGATGGAAACCGCCACCCGCTCCCCCTGCACGACGATCTCGCCGCGCGCGATGGGCACGTTGTTGGCGAGGATCCAAATCTCATCATCCTGCTTCGTGCCGAGTTCGATCACCGCGCCACGGCCCATCTTCAAAAGCTGATGGATCGGCAGCGTGGTCTTGCCAAGCACGACCGAGAGTTCGACAAAGACGTTGTTGACGGAATTCACGAGCGACCCCACTTGCCCCAAAGCACTGATACGGCA
>JAGUWA010000362.1 GCA_020062605.1 Parvibaculum sp.
AACGAAAATGCCGTGAATGACCGAGACGATGGCCCATGCAAGCACTCCCGCGAACGCCGCCGTCACCAGAAATCCGATCCAGAAGGCGGAGAAAGGCGCATTCACGAGCAACATGCGTTGCGAGATCACGACCGCATAGGTGACGACATAGACGAATGCCCACAGACCTATCGCACCTCCGGAAATGAGGTCGAACATGAGGCCGACCGCAAAGACAGCAAGGGGCGGAAACATCTCGGGCTTCACGATTGCCCAGTAATAGATTGCCATTAGCGGAAAGGCCGGCGTAAGCGGCGAGCCGACGATACGTCCAAGCGGTACGAAGGCAAGCAGGACGCAGGCGAGCCCCATGGCAAAAGGCATGACCGTCATGACGATGCGGCCGGCGCGGGCGGCAGGTGTGGGGGAATATGGCTCGAGCTTCGCCATTGCTTACTCCCTCGCCGCGGCTTGCGCGGCGGGCGCGGTGGCATCCGTTCCAGCGCCCTCACCCGGCCCCTTGAGAACCTCGGGCGGGTCTTGCCGCTTCACCTTGGAGGGGAACTCGTATTGCAGCACACGCACGAAATCGAGCCGCCCGCGATCCGAGAAGGTCTGGACGCGGAGATCGCCGGAACTCGTCTGGATGACGAGGCCGACGGGAAGGCCAGGCGGTATGAGGCCGCCATCGCCAGACGTCACCACGCGGTCGCCAGGCGAGATGGCACTCTGCGCGGCGAGATATTCGAGCTTCGGCCAATCCGTATTGTCGCCCGCGAGCACGGCCTTGTAGTGCGCGGGCTCGATGACGACCGGAACCCGGCTGTTCAGGTCGGTCAGCAGAAGGACCCGGCTCGCCTTCGGGCCGGTCGAAACCAGACGCCCGACAAGCCCATCCGTATCGATAACGGCCTGCCCGCTCTTCGCGCCCTGTTCCGTCCCGACATTGACGAGCACCGTTTCGACGAAGGGGCCACCGGAATCGCTTACCACGCGCCCGCTGACATATTCGATCGAGGGATCGACCTGGACATTGAGCAGCGCCTCGTAGCGCGCAACCTTGCCCTGAAGCTTGAGCGCTTCTTCCTTCCAGGCGAGAAGCCGTGCGTTCTCCGCACGAAGACGTTCGTTCTCGTCGAAGACATAGGCATATTCGTCGGTGCGCTCGATGATGCGCCGCGTGGCGGCAACGGGGCGCGAGGCTACCTCGAGAAGGGGCGCCGCGAGGTCGGTCACCACCTGGCGGGCGCGGTCGAAGACATAGGTCTCAGCGCGGCCAAGCAGAAGCAACGCCGCGGCCAGCGTCAGCATGAAGACAAGCGAAATCCGGTGGGAAAATTCGCGAAAGGGCAGCGCTGAACGATTCGGGTCCATGACGACTACTGCTCTCTACTGCGGCCCGTCCGCTCCTGCCAATACGCTCCCCTGAGGAGCCCCTTATGCCCTGCACCTAGTACACGGATGACAGAACGTGCTTCATCGTCCGAATGTGCTCGAGTGCTTTGCCTGTGCCGAGCGCGACGCAGGAAAGCGCATCGTCGGCAATGCTGACCGGAAGCCCCGTCTCATCGCGCAGCACCTGATCGAGATTGGTCAGCAGTGCGCCGCCGCCAGTAAGCACGATGCCCTTGTCCACGATGTCGGCTGCAAGTTCCGGCGGTGTCGCTTCGAGCGCAACCTTGACCGCTTCGACAATCGCACCGACCGGTTCCGCAAGGCTTTCCGCGATCTGCTTCTGGCCGATCGCGATTTCCTTCGGAACGCCATTCATCAGGTCGCGGCCCTTGATCTCGATGGTCATGCCATCGCCGTCCGCCGGAATGGCCGCGGAGCCGACTTCCTTCTTGATACGCTCCGCGCTCGCTTCGCCAACGAGAAGGTTATGATGACGGCGGATATAGGCGATGATCGCCTCGTCCATCTTGTCTCCGCCGACGCGCACAGAGCGCGCATAGACGATGCCGCCAAGGGAGAGCACCGCAACTTCCGTCGTGCCGCCGCCGATATCGACGACCATGGAGCCCGTCGGCTCCGTTACGGGAAGCCCGGCGCCGATTGCGGCAGCCATCGGCTCCTCGATGAGATAGACGCGGCGCGCGCCAGCCGAGAGCGCAGATTCCTGAATCGCGCGACGTTCGACCGCCGTCGATCCGGAAGGCACGCAAACGATGATCTGCGGATTGGCAAAGGAGCGGCGGTTATGCACCTTGCGGATGAAGTGCTTGATCATTTCTTCCGCGATTTCGAAGTCGGCGATGACGCCGTCGCGCATGGGCCGGATCGCCTGGATGTTGCCGGGCGTGCGGCCGAGCATCATCTTAGCTTCCTCGCCGACGGCAAGAACCTGCTTCTTGCCGCCTTTTTCGATGATGGCGACAACCGACGGCTCGTTCAGCACGATCCCCCGCCCCTTCACATAGACCAGGGTGTTCGCCGTGCCGAGATCGATTGCCATATCGGCAGAGAACATGCCGAGCAGACCGGAAAGCATGCTTATTCTATTCCTTTGACAGAGCGCTGCCGGAAACGACGGGCGTTTTGGCCGCAGTTGAGAATGCACCACCTGTGGTGGCTTTTTTGTTAAGGCGCGTCCGGATACGGGCCGCCGGCACATGTGAAAGGCGGGAAGGTCGGTTGCCCCTCATCGTTTCCCCGACGGCGCGGCTGCCGATCAAGCCCCGGCTCCGACTGCTGGGTAAATCTCACCGATTCTCAGCCTACGAACGATCTGCGACGAAACTGAGGCAGAACTGCCCTCCGCTCCGTCCATACGCGTCGTCTTTGCATGGACCGCAAATACCATCACCTGTCCTGTTTGCAGGTCTCGAACCAGAATGCTGCGGACGTGGCCCCGAAACCCCTCACCGGCACTTCCGCTGCTAACGCGGCGCTAACCATAGCGGCCGGGAAACTAAGGGTCCGTTAAGGCTACCCGATCCCGCATCAGCACAAGATTTTTACGCTGAAACCTCGCGCAATGGCAATGGCCTGATCTGAATTTCCACGGATTTTCAATGGTTTGGACGAGACCGGTGCATGAGCTCGCGCACCTCGTGATCGCGCCCTTCAAGGGGGGAGCGGCGTCGCTTAACCGCGTCCACAACGAATTCCATAACGGCTCGAACATGGGCAAGCTGGGCAAGGTCGTTGCGTGTCATCAGCCACATCTCCAGCGACCCGAGCGTGTCCGGTCCGAAAATTCGTTCGAGACCGTCTTCGACATCGCCAACCATGCAAGGCAGCGCCGTCAGACCCAGTCCCTGACGCGCCGCCTCGGCACGCGCCGAAACACTTGAAGAGCGCAAAGCGATTCGCGCCGATTTTTCCGCGCGCGAGAACCACCAGACAGGACCGAGCGGCGTTTCCCCTCGCGGGAAACCGATGAGGTCGTGAGCTGCGATGTCCTGCATCTGGAGCGGCCGTCCGCGCGCCTCGAGATAATCCGGCGAGGCGTAGAGCCCGTAGGCCATGTCGCCGAGCTTTCGCATCAGCATGTCGCCCTGCGTCGGCCGGGCAAGGCGGATCGCGATGTCGACATCCTTCAAGGGATTGCCGATCCGCGGTGCCTGGCCAATAGCTGCAAGCCTCGGATCCGTAAGGATTTCCAGCTCCAGACCCGGATGTTCGCGCCGGAAGGCCGGATATTCCGCCGCGAGGAGACAGGTGGCAACGGTCTCGCCGGCGGCAAGCCGGACCGCCCCTTCGGCGCCCTCGCCCGCAGCTGCAAAATCACGCGGAAGCGCAGAAAGCCGCCGATCTACGGGCTCCAGCGCCTCGACGAGCTTCTCGCCGGCGGCGGTGAGGCGATAGCCGGTTCGCTCGCGTTCGAAGAGACGGGCGCCGAGATCGTCCTCGAGGGAGGCCACACGGCGCAAAACCGTCGTCGTATTGACGCCAAGCTGCTGACCGGCGCCGGAAAGGCTGCCCGCCCCGGCAACGGCCAGAAAGAAGCGCAAATCGTCCCAGTTCATCCGCGTCCTGCCTCCGGCCATGGTCGGGAGAAAGCAGGATAGCGGGACCAGCAAACAGTTTAAATGCGAAAATGCAAAAGCCGATTTGCAAAATTAGCGAGGACAAAGCGGCCGCGCGGCGGGGATAAACCCGGCCGACTGTCACGTTAATGCAATAAAAACGTCACATAGGCTCCATAGCCGAGAAGGAGAAGGAAGGCCTCCACGCGTCCGATCCGCCTGCCCGTCCAGGCGAAGACCATGAACAGGATCGAGGCGGCGGCCATGACCCAGATATCGAAGGAGGCGATATCCCCGGGAACGGAAACGGGCTTCACCGAAGCGACGACGCCGGCGATGCCGAACACGTTGAAGATGTTCGAGCCGACGACATTGCCGATGGCGATGTCCGCCTGGCGGCGAAGCGCGGCGAAGACGGAGGTCGCAAGCTCCGGCAACGAGGTGCCGACGGCGACGATGGTGAGCCCGACGACCGAATCGGAAATGCCGAACCCGGTCGCGATCTCGACCGCGCTGCCGACAAGGAGCGAGGCACCGGCAACGAGAGCGATGAGCCCGCCTGCCGCCATGGCGATTTCGATGACGAGGCTCATCGGATGACGGGCCTTGAGAAACGCCGCCTCGGCGGCATGAAGCTCCCCCGCCCCGTCCTGGCCCTTCTTGTCCGCCCGGTAGGTATAGACGAGATAGAGCGCGAGGACGGCGAGGAAGGCGAAACCGGCAAGCCGCGAGAGGTCGCCGACGAGACAGACGACGACGAGCGCCGCGGCGGCGATGAGCATCATCGCACCGTCGCGCTTCAGCACATTGCGATCGCAGACGAGCGGAAAGATGAGGCCGGACGCGCCGAGAATGAGGAGGATGTTGGCGATGTTCGAGCCGACGACATTGCCGACGGCGATGCCCGGATAGCCCCGGAACGCGCCTTCGAGGCTTGCCACGAGTTCGGGCGAGGAAGTGCCGAAGCCGACAAGGGTAAGCCCGATCAGGAAAGGCGAGACGCCGATGCGCGTCGCAAGCGCCGCCGCGCCCTTGACCAGGAATTCGGCGCCGCCAAGGAGCAGAAGAAGCCCGAGCCCGAGATAGAAGAAGGTCAATCCTTACTCCCGACGCAACAGCCAGACGACCTGGCGCGGAAAACATGGCGCATAAGATACGCAGTTGCGAGAGGCGGGACGCCTCCCAGCAAGATTTATTTCGTGCCAGGAACAGGCCTGACGCTGTCCGCCGCCTGCTTCGCCACCTGCCGCGCCTCGTTCGTATCGGCGGCACGCGCGAGCGCGACGCCCATGCGCCGCCGCTCGAAGGATTCCGGTTTGCCAAAAAGACGGAGATCGGTGCCGGGCAGCGACAGCGCCTTCTCGACGCCCTCGAAGGCAATGCCCTTCTCTTCGAGCCCGCCATAAATGACGGCGGAGGCGCCGGGCGAAATCTGGTCGACGGTCACGGGGAGCCCGAGGATCGCGCGGGCGTGAAGCGCAAACTCGCTCTGATATTGCGTGATGAGCGTGACGAGGCCCGTGTCATGCGGGCGCGGCGAAACTTCCGAGAACCAGACCTCATCGCCCTTCACGAAAAGTTCGACGCCGAAAATGCCCCGGCCGCCAAGCGCGCCGGTGACGCGCCCCGCGATGTCGCGCGCCGATGCCAGCGCCTTTTCGCTCATGGCCTGCGGCTGCCAGCTCTCGACATAGTCGCCCTTCACCTGGCGATGGCCGATGGGTGCGCAGAAGAAGGTGTCGACCTCGCCGCTCGCGCCCTTCGCGCGAACGGTGAGCTGCGTGATCTCGTAGTCGAAATCGACAAGCCCCTCGACGATGACGCGCGGCGCCTCGACGCGCCCGCCCGCCATCGCATAGTCCCATGCAGGCTGAATGTCGTCCGGACCGCTGAGCAGGCTCTGTCCCTTGCCGGAGGACGACATGACGGGCTTCACGAAGCAGGGAAATCCGATGCCCGCCGCTATTGCTTCTTTCAGCTCGGCGGCCGTCGAGGCGAAAGCGTAAGGGGATGTCGGCAGCCCGAGTTCTTCCGCGGCGAGACAGCGGATGCCTTCGCGGTTCATGGTGAGTTGCGTCGCCCGCGCGGTGGGGATCACTTGCGCCAGACCGTCCGCCTCGATGCGCGCCAGCTCGTCCGTCGCGATGGCTTCGATCTCCGGCACGATGAGATGCGGCCGCTCCTTCTCGACGAGCGCGCGGAGCGCCTTTGCATCCGTCATGGCGATAACATGGGAACGGTGCGCCACCTGCTGCGCGGGCGCATTCTCGTAGCGGTCGACCGCGATCACCTCGACGCCGAGCCGCTGCAGCTCGATGACCACTTCCTTGCCGAGTTCGCCGGAACCCAGAAGCATGACGCGGAAAGCGGATGGAGAAAGCGGCGTGCCGATGCGCATGGAGCCTCCGAAAGGTTGGTTGGCGGCGGGTTTAGCACATCGGGCCGGAGGCCGGAACGGAGGCTTGCCGGTGTCACACCGCCTCCCGCCCCGTCATTGCGAGCGACCGCAAGGGAGCGAAGCAATCCAGGGGCCGCTTGCTCCGTGCCCGCCGCCCCTGGATTGCTTCGTCGGCTTCGCCTCCTCGCAATGACGACGGAGGGTATTGCACGTCCCATTCCCGTCTGATAACACTTGAACAATTATTCAATTGACGAGACACGCATGAGCGCCGCCCCGAAAGCCGCATCAAAGCCCCCTGCCCCCGCGCTGCGCGAGGACAAGACCTGCGAGCTTGCCGACATGTTCAAGATGCTGGGCGACCCGAGCCGCTTACGCATCGTGATCGCAACGCTGGAGGGCCCTGTTTCCGTGAGCGACATCGCCGAACGGCTCGGGCTCTCGCTTTCGCTGGTGAGCCATCACTTGCGGCTGCTGCGCGCGGCGCGGCTCGTCACCGCCGACCGGCGCGGCAAGCAGATCTTCTACATGATCCACGACCAGCACGTGGCGCATGTCATCTCCGACATGATCGCGCATGTGAACGAGGACGCGGAATGATGCCCGTCCGTTCTCTTCCCATCCTCCCCCTGTGGGAGGGTCGAAATTTGCGAGCATCGCGAAGCGAATTTCGGGGAGGGGTCGCGACATTGACAGCAATGAACTCGCTATCGATTGCATTGAAACTTCTTCAGTTACCCCTCCCCAAACGGGCTGCGCCCGTTTGACCCTCCCACAGGGGGAGGGTGGAAAGAAAAAAGATGAGCGCCCATCACCACAGTCATTCGGACTCACATTCTCACGGTTCCCACACACACGGGCTCGGCAACGAGAAGCGCGTGATGTTCGCCATGTGGCTGACGGGCGGGTTCATGGTGCTCGAAGCGGCGGGCGGCATCTTTTCAGGATCGCTCGCGCTGCTTGCCGATGCCGGCCACATGCTGACCGACACGGGCGCACTGATGCTCGCCTTCGTCGCGACGCGCCTGGCGCGCCGCCCGGCGGACGCGGCGCGCTCCTATGGCTATGCACGCGCGGAAATTCTCGCCGCCTTCGCGAACGGCATCGTGATGATCGGCGTCGTCGTATGGATCATGGTCGAGGCCGCAGGTCGCATCATGGAGCCCGCGCCGGTGATGGGCGTGCCAATGCTCGCGATCGCGGCGGCAGGCCTTGCCGTCAACATCGTCGCCTTCAAACTGCTGCATGGCGGCGAGGACAGCCTCAACATGCGCGGCGCGGCGCTGCACGTCATGGGCGACCTGCTTGGCTCCGTCGCGGCGATTGCCGCCGCGCTCATCATCATGACGACGGGCATGACGATCGCCGACCCGATCCTCTCCGTGCTCGTTGCGCTGCTGATCCTGCGCAGCGCCATCGGCATCACGAAGGAAAGCGCGCATATATTGATGGAAGGCTCGCCCGAAGGCGCGGGCGGCGAAACGATCGCGGAAGATCTCGTGGGCAATGTGCCCGGCATCCGCAACGTGCATCACGTTCATGCCTGGTCGCTCGGCACGGGACGCGCGGTTGCGACGCTTCACGCGCAACTCACACCCGGAACCGACGCAGGCAAGGCGCTCGGCGACATCAAGGGACGGCTCGCTTCGGAATTCGGCATCGGCCATGCGACTGTGCAGATCGAGGAAGAGGAGTGCCCGGACCACGGCGAAGGAACGCATCAGCACTGAGCGCCACCACCTCCCCTGAGGGACAGCGCTTTCGCATGTGCATCGGCTATCGGAGGTAAACTTTTTTACGTCGTCATTGCGAGGAGGCCGCAAGGCCGACGCGGCAATCCAGGGCCGCTTGCTCCGTGTTTGCCGCCCCTGGATTGCTTCGCTTCGCTCGCAATGACGGTGCTGGTTGACTACTTGTTGCAAACATGCGGCTGCCTCTGCGCCTCGGGGAGGGTGAAGATGATGCAAACTCCTCTTCCACTCCCCCCCTCGAAAATTCACCCCTTTTTCATGCTGCGATGCGGTATGATACGTATCAACACGGCAAGGGGTGGCAATGGCCTATACAATCGATAGCTGGGGCGATCTGCACGACGACGAAAATCAGTCCCGCGAGCCGGGCTGGCTGTCGCGGCTCGGGGAACTGCGCGTCTTCGCGGAACTCGGCGCGCTGGCGCCCGCGATCCCGGCCCTTCTTGCC
>JAGUWA010000113.1 GCA_020062605.1 Parvibaculum sp.
GGTTCGTCCGATTCGGGCGCATCGCTTGGCGACATTCTCGGTGCGGCCCTCAACAAGGCCAATACCGAAGACAAGTAAGACGAGCCGGCGGGGTGGACACCCACCCCGCCGGACCCTTTTTCGAAGATTCCCGCTTCCACGTCCCCGGCGGCCACAATTCTTTACGGCCGCAGAATCGCCCGTCAGAGCCCTCGTTCCGGCGCGTGTCGAACCGCAAAAGCGGTAGCCACTTTCGCCAAAAACGCTTTAAGCTCCGGGCACTTGTTCGCACCCTCCGAAGGAGAGCCTCCCCGTGTCTCTCGATGCAGATACGCTTGCGGACCGGCGACGCCTGAAACGCCGCCTGTTCTACTGGCGAGCCGGTGCCATCGCGGCCCTCGTCCTTGCGCTCCTCGTGCTGCTTGCCGAAGGCGGCCTGGTGCTGCCGGGCGCGCAGATCGCGCGGGTCTCGATCTCGGGCATCATCGTGGACGATCGCGCCCAGCAGGAAATGCTCGAAAAGATCGCCGAGGACGGCAACGTCAAGGCGGTCATCCTGTCGATCGACAGCCCGGGGGGAACCACCACCGGCGCCGAAGCGCTGTTCGAATCGGTGCGCAAGGTGTCGGAGAAGAAACCGGTCGTTGCCGTGCTCGGCACCGTGGCGGCATCGGGCGGCTACATCGCCGCCCTCTCGTCGGACCACATCGTCGCGCGGGGCAACACGATCACGGGTTCCATCGGCGTCATTTTCCAGTGGGCGCAGCTCGAAGGCCTGCTCGACAATATCGGCGTCGAAATGCGGGAAGTGAAATCGGCGCCCCTGAAGGCAGAGCCGAACCCCTTCCACAAGGCAAGTCCGGAAGCCATCCGGGTGACACAGGCGATGCTCGACACCTCCTATGAATGGTTTCTCCGCCTCGTTGCCGAGCGGCGCAACATGGATGCGGCGCAGGCGCGCAAGCTTGGCGACGGACGCATCTATACCGGCTGGCAGGCGGTCGAGAACGGCCTGGTGGACGAACTGGGCGGCGAAACACAGGCCATCGCCTGGCTCGCAGCCGAACACGGGATCAGCGACAAGCTGCCCGTGAGGGACTGGACACCCGTTTATCCCGATATCGGCGTCGCGGGCTTCGCGGGGCGTGCGCTTGGCGAAGCCGCGGTCACGACCATCGACGGGCTGACCGGAAAAACACAGCAGGCAAAAAGACTTACACTTGACGGTCTTACGAGCGTTTGGCAACCTGACCGCTGATATGGGAAGAGCTTCCGCCGCTACCGGTGGCGCGCGAAGCCGACGGAGAAGAAGCCGGGGGACGGAAGAACATGATCAAATCGGAACTCGTCGCCCGCCTCGCTCAAGCCAATCCGCATCTCTACCAGCGCGATGTCGAACGCATCGTCAGCACGATTTTCGACGAGATCAGTGCGGCGCTCGCACGCGGCGACCGGGTGGAGCTTCGCGGCTTCGGCGCCTTCTCGGTCAAAAGCCGACCGGCGCGGACGGGGCGCAATCCCCGTACCGGCGAGCCTGTGCATGTCGAGGAAAAGTCCGTGCCCTTCTTCAAGACGGGCAAGGAACTGCGCGAAAGGCTCAACAACGCCGATATCGCAGACGACAAGCTCATGAATCACGACGACAGCGACGATAACGACGACTGACCCGACCGCGACGCCGCTTCCGTCCTGCCGACTTGTCCCGTGTTCCAACCGGAAGTACCGCCCCGTGAAACTCCTGCGCTGGATCGTTCTGCCCCCGGTCGTCATCTTTGCCATGGCGATTGCCGTTGCGAACCGGAGGCCGGTCATGTTCAGCCTCGATCCGTTTGACACGGCCTCTCCGGCGCTTGGCCTCGAAGTGCCGCTTTTTCTCGTGATCCTGGTTTCCGTGCTCGCCGGCATCCTGTTCGGGGGTATGGGCGCCTGGGCGCAGGCCCGGCGGAAAGCGGCAAAATCCCGGGGGACCGCCGCCGCGAGCGAGACCCTGCCGGCCTTGCGCGACTGAGGCGAGAAAACGAGGCCCCCGGCCGGACGATCTGCTATAACGCCCGCAACCGGAGCAGCAATCCCATGACACCCGACAACCCCGTCTTCTGCGCCCTCGACACGACCGATCTCGGCCGTGCGGAGACGCTTGCGCGGAGCCTTCAGGGTTCCGTCGGCGGGGTGAAGATCGGCATGGAATTCTTCAATGCGCACGGCCCCGCCGGCTATCGCGCGGTCGCGGCGGCAGGCCTGCCGATCTTCCTCGACCTCAAGCTCCATGACATTCCGAATACGGTCGCCGGCGGCATCCGGGCGCAGGAATCGAATACCGTCAATTTCATGGTAACAGCTTCTTCTGCCGGCAGCGGCATGGCGATCATCTATCCCAA
>JAGUWA010000170.1 GCA_020062605.1 Parvibaculum sp.
ATCGGTATCGGCTTCGCCGGGCCTGAAGGGGCCGAGTGTGCGCGTCTGGAGATTGCGGATGCCCGCGCGCTGGGCGCGGGGCTCGAGTGGCGCAAGACGCCGGCCATCCGTGTCGCAGGCATATATCTGGCCGCGGTTCCCCATCATCGCGGCGAGCGCCAGCGACTTGCCGCCACCGCCCGCGCAGAGATCGACGATCTGTTCGCCGGGCTTCGCGCCCGCCAGAAGGCAGGCAAGCTGGGAACCTTCGTCCTGTATCTCGACTGCGCCTTCGCGATAGACGGACAGGCCCGGCAGATTGCCGCGCGAGGTCAGACTCAGACCCCAGGGCGACCATGGGCAGGGCTCGGCGGACAAGCCCGCCTCCTTCAGCGCGGCAAGCGCCGACTCGCGGTTCGCCTTCAACGTATTGACGCGAAGATCGGTCGGGGCGCGGTCCATGAGGGCCGCCATCTCGGGCTCGAGCGCAGCGCCGAACGCCTCTTCGAATTCGGCGTGAAGCCATTCGGGATAATTGAGCCTGACCCAAGGCGCAGCATCCGGGCCCGGCAGGGAAGCCGCGTCAAGAACGGCCCTCTCCTCCTCAGTCAGCGGCGCGGGGGCATGGCGGGCGCCATCGGCAAGCGCGGCGACGGCGGACACTCCCTCGCCATCGACAAGCGCAAGAGCCGCGAAGGCAAGGAGCCGCGTTTCCTCATGGCCCGTGGCGGCGGAAAGTTCCGCCCGACGGCGAAGCACGGTGTAGACGAGGTTCGATATGGCGGCGCGGTCCTTCGAACCGGCATAGCGGTTCGAGCGCGCCCAGTTCTCCATGATGCGATCCGCCGGACGGCCGCTCTGGAAAATATCGTTGAGGATGTCGATGGCCGATTGCAGGCGTGCGCCGGGTGTCATCTTGCGTCACCCGATGTCAGGCGGGCGGTCAGTTGCCACCGCCGGGATAGTTGGGCGCTTCGCGCGTGATGGTCACGTCGTGGACATGGCTCTCGCGCAGGCTTGCCGACGAGATGCGCACGAATTCCGCGTTCTGCTGGAAGTCCTTCACGGTCGCGTTGCCGGTGTAACCCATGGCGGCGCGCAACCCGCCGACGAGCTGATGGATCACGTTGCCCACGGGCCCCTTGTACGGCACTTGTCCTTCAATGCCTTCCGGCACGAGCTTGAGTGAATCCTTCACGTCCTGCTGGAAGTAACGGTCGGCGGAGCCGACGGCCATGGCGCCGACAGAACCCATGCCGCGATAGGACTTGTAGCTGCGGCCCTGGAAGAGGAAGACCTCGCCGGGACTTTCCTCCGTTCCCGCGAAAAGCGAGCCGAGCATGGCGCAGTCGGCACCGGCCGCAATCGCCTTGGCGAGATCGCCCGAGAATTTGATGCCGCCATCGGCGATGACAGGCGTGTCGTTTTTGCGCGCCGCTTCCACCACGTCCATGATGGCGGTGAGCTGCGGCACACCGACGCCCGCAACGATGCGCGTGGTGCAGATGGAGCCGGGGCCGATGCCGACCTTGATCGCATCCGCGCCCGCATCGATGAGCGACATGGCGGCGCTCGCGGTCGCGACGTTGCCGGCGATGACCTGCGTCTTGTTGGAGAGCTTCTTGATCCGCGTTACAGCCTCGGCAACGCGGGCAGAATGGCCATGGGCCGTGTCGACCACGATCACATCAGCACCCGCAGCAATCAGCGCCTCGGAGCGGCCATAGCCCTCGTCGCCAACGGTGGTTGCGGCGGCGACGCGGAGGCGGCCCTGCTCGTCCTTGGCGGCATTCGGATGCAGCTGCGCTTTCTCGATGTCCTTCACGGTGATGAGGCCGATGCAGCGATAGGCTTCGTCGACCACGAGAAGTTTTTCGATGCGATGCTTGTGGAGAAGGCGCTTCGCCTCTTCCTGGCTGACGCCGTCGGCCACGGTGATGAGGCCTTCCTTCGTCATCAGATTGCGGACGGGTTCCTTCGGATTGCTGGCGAAGCGGACGTCGCGGTTGGTGAGAATGCCGACAAGCTTGCCGGTGTCCGGCTCAACGACGGGGATGCCCGAAATGCCGTGGCGCTGCATTTCCGAGAGAGCTTCGGAGAGCGTTGCATCAGGACCGATGGTGACGGGGTTCACCACCATGCCGCTTTCGAACTTCTTCACCTGGCGGACCTGCTCGGCCTGCGCCTCGGGCGACATGTTGCGATGGAGAACGCCGATGCCGCCTGCCTGCGCCATGGCGATGGCAAGGCGGGCTTCCGTCACCGTGTCCATGGCAGCGGAAATAATAGGAATGCCGAGCTGGATTGTGCGGGTCAGGCGGGTGCGCGTGTCGGCTTGTGTTGGCAGGACCGTGGAGGCAGCAGGCAGCAGGAGAACGTCGTCGAACGTCAATGCTTCACGGATCATGCTGCCAACCTCCTGGGCCGTTAAGCGCCGGCCACCCTATGCTGTGTTGGCGCAGGCTTTTAACACCTATATGCGGGAATGCAAAGCGCGGCATGCCGCGGCTGCGAAATAATCATGCCGGGTCTTCGGCTTCGCTTCCGGAACGTCCCTTAAAGCCTTGGGCCAACACATACATCTCGGCCGAATCGGCCCGGCTCGCCTTCGGCTTCACATGGCGGACCGTCTTGAAGTGTTGCTTGAGGAGGGTGAGAAGCTCGTTCTCCGTTCCGCCCCGCAAGACCTTGGCCAGAAAGGCCCCGCCCGGCGCAAGCACCTCAACCGCAAAATGCGCCGCGATCTCGCAGAGATGCATGATGCGCATATGGTCGGTCTGCTTGTGGCCGGTGGTGGGGGCGGCCATGTCGGAAAGCACGAGATCGGCCTCGCCCGCGAGCAGCTCCTTCACCCGGTCGTCGGCACCCTCGTCCAGAAAGTTGAGCTGGAGGATGGTGGCGCCCGGCACCGACTCGGTTTCGAGATAGTCGAGCCCGATGACGCGACCCCGGCTTCCGTCCTCGGTCGCCGCTTTCGCCCTCGCAACCGCCACCTGGCACCATCCGCCGGGCGCGCAACCGAGATCCACCACGCGCGCACCCGGCTTCAGGAGGCGATACTTGTCGTCAATCTCGGCCAGCTTGAAGGCGGCGCGGGAGCGATAGCCCTCGCGTTTAGCAGCGTGAACATACGGATCGTTCAACTGGCGCTGCAGCCAGCGGGTCGAGGATGTGGTGCGTTTGCGCGCCGTCTTCACGCGCACCTTCAACGCACGCGCGCCACCATCGCCCGCGCTCTTGCCGCCCTTACCCTTGCTCTTTCGATCGTCTGCCATCGTCACATCGTTCCATTGCCGCCGGCACCCGGCTTTGATCCACGGCGGCGTTTCCGGCGGCGGCGCTTGCGCCGGGACGCATCCGCCTCCATGAGGGAAAGAAGGATACCTTCGCGCAGGCCGCGATCGGCGACGCGCAATCGGTCGGCCGGCCAGGCGCGGGCGATGG
>JAGUWA010000357.1 GCA_020062605.1 Parvibaculum sp.
CGGGCCTTCTTCGCGGCCCGGGCGGGGCGGGCGGGCAGGCCGTCCGCGGGCTCTCTGGACTTGTCGAACAAGCTGGTATCGAACAGTGTCATGTGCCCGATCTTTCATCGCGCCAATCTCGAGCTGCGCGGGTTCTGCGAATCGTTTTCCTGTCTTCTGTCACGCCGGGAATATGGGTGCACCGCAACAAGGTATCGTGACGTTACAATGACACTTATGTGACAGCCTCCGCCGGGGCCCATGCGGCGTTTCGCCTGCTAAGTCCTTGTGCAGGCGGTTCTTTTCCTGTGCTAGATTATTTTCATGCGTATTCTGATCGTCGAGGATAACCGCCGCCTCGCGGCACTTATCGCCAGGGGCTGCGAAAAGGCAGGCTTTGCCGCTGATACCTGCCATGACCTCGAAGGGGCGCAGGCGGCGCTCGGCACCGCGCGCTACGACATCGTCGTTCTCGATCTCGGCCTGCCCGACGGGGACGGGCTCGATCTTCTCGCCGGGCTCCGGCGGGCAGGGAGCGAGCTTCCCGTCCTCGTGCTGACAGCCCGCGATGCGCTCGAAGCCCGCGTCGAAGGCCTCAATGCCGGGGCGGACGACTATCTCCTCAAGCCCTTCGCGATGGAGGAGCTCGTCGCGCGGCTCCGCGCCCTCCTGCGCCGTCCGGGGCAGGCGCTCGGCCGCATGCTCGTTGCGGGAAATGTCTCGTTCGACACGGTCGCGCGAGAGGTTTCGATCGGCGGCGTGGCCGCTGCCTTTTCCCGCCGCGAAACCGACCTTCTCGAAATCCTCCTCCGCCGCCAGGGACGCGTCGTGCCGAAGGACGCGATCGAGGAAAGCCTCTATGCCTTCGGAGACGAGGTTTCCTCGAACAGCATCGAGGTCGCGATCCATCGCCTGCGCAAGCGTCTGGGCGATGCGGGAGCCGATGTCGAGGTCCATACGCTGCGCGGCATCGGTTATCTGTTGAGCCCCGCCGCATGAAGCGCCTCCGCAACATTGCCTCGCCGTCGCTGACCGCGCGCCTTACGCGGCGCGTTCTTGTGATCGTGGCTGTGAGCTTTCTGCTGATGCTCGTGATCCTGAAGGTCCAGTATCTGACCGAGCGGGATTCGCTGCGCGACCGTGGGCTCGAGGCACAGGCGGCCGATGTTGCTTCCTACATAAGCATCGAAGCCGACGGCCGCCCCCGCATTGCCCTGCCCGAAGCGCTCAAGGAAGGCTACAGCCGCCCGGATCGCCAATACGTCTATCTCGTCGCCGACGCGGAAAGCCGCGTGCTTGCTGCATCGCACGACATCGATCAGCCGCTTGCGCCTCTTCCCGCGAAGGGAGGGGATCCTTATTTCAGCCATATCGACTTCACAGGGCGCGGTTCCTACTACGGCATCACGGTGCGTCTCGCGGGCTCGCAGCCGCCGCTCTACCTTCAGGTCGCGCAAGGCTCCGCCCATCCGGACGTGCTCGCCGATTCCCTTGTCGAGGAGTTCCTCGAGCGTTCATGGGCCTTTCTGGTGGTGCTCGTCCTCGGTATCGTCGCCGTCACGGTCTGGACGGTCCGCCAGTCGCTCGCGCCCGTCAGGCGGCTCTCCTTCCTGGCACGGAACATCGGCCCCGCGTCGCTCGACCGGCGTCTGCCGGAGGAAGACATCTCCTCCGAGATCGTGCCGCTGGTGCAGGCAGTGAACAGTTCGCTCCAGCGTATCGAGGCGGGATACCGGCGCGAACGTGAGTTCACGGCCAATGCCGCGCATGAACTGCGCACGCCGCTTGCCGTGCTCAAGGCGAACATCGAAACGATTACGAGCCTCGATGAAGTCCCTCAGCTGATCGAGGAACTCGGCGACATCGAGCGCCTTGTCTCGCAGCTTCTCCGCCTTGCGCAGGTGGACAATCTGGTGCTGCGACCGGGCGAGGAGGCGGACCTGCATGAAGTGGCTCTTTCCGTCGCGCAGCAGCTTGGGCCGGCGGCGCTCGCGGCGGGCAAGTCCATCGAACTCACGGGCGAGGGCGGTTCCGTCCCGGTCCGTGGGAATGGCGATTTCCTGGCGCTTGCCCTTCGCAACCTTGTTGAAAACGCGCTCGCCCATACGCCCCGGGGCACGAGCGTCGAGATCAGGGTGGGGGCGGATGCGAGCCTTGCCGTCATCGACAGCGGCCCGGGCGTCGCTCCCGCCGATGCGGCGCGGATTTTCGAGCGCTTCGTGCGCGTAAAGCCGGGTGCCTATAACGGCGCGGGCCTTGGCCTCTCCATCGCGCAGCGCATTGCCGCCGTTCATGGCGGTGGCATCGACGTCGGGCAGGCACCGGGCCGGGGCGCCGTATTCACCCTTCGCCTGCCTAAAAAGGTCGCACCCCACTCCCTGTAAGCTTGCTGTAAGTCGGCTCCGATGGATTCCACGGAGCAGGCCGGGAAATAGAGCCCGGCCCAGCGCATGAAGCGCCGTCGTGCGTGAACTGCCGTCAGGAATCCGGATGCCCCTTTCGAACCTGCTCAAGGCCCTTCTGCAACGGTTTGGCGCGCTGCGGCTGCCGTCCATGCATCCGCTGGCATTGACCTTCGCGGTCTCGGCGCTGCTCGTGCTTTTCTATAATGGACAGATGTGGTCGGCGGTGACCGGCTGGTGGCCGGGCCGTTCGCTGCACGATCTGGCCTTTCTGGGCTCGATCGGTCTGTTCCTTGCCATTGCCTTCAACCTGGTCTTGCAGCCCTTCGCCTTTCCGCGCGTCCTGAAGCCTCTCCTCGTCCTCGTCGTCATGACGGCCGCGGCGGTTTCGTTCTTCGCTTCCGCCTACGGTGCGATGATGGACAGGACCATGATCGCCAACGTCATCGAGACGGATACGCGCGAAGTCGGCGATCTGATGAACCTGGGCTTCCTGGTCCATATGGCCCTGTTCGGCATTCTTCCGTCGCTTGCCATTGTCGCCGTTCCGCTTCGCCTTTCGGGGTGGCGGCGCGAGGCGCTCTTTCGCGGCGCCACGGTTCTTGGCAGCCTTGCCCTTGTCGGTCTTTTCGCGGCGGCCTTCTTCCAGGAATATGCGGTTCTGGTTCGGGGACACCGCGAAGTGCGGTTCATGATCAACCCCTCCGCTGCCATTTATGCTTCCGTGCGCTACGCGACGGCCATTCCCGAGGGAATGGCCGCGCCGTTCGAGCGCATCGCGACGCGGGTGGATCGGGGACCGATACCCATAAGCACGGAAAGCAGGAAAACCGTTCTGGTGTTTGTCGTCGGCGAGACGGCGCGAGCCGATCACTTCTCGCTCAACGGATATGACCGCGACACCAACCCCGAGCTGGAAAAACGCGGCGTGGTGAGCTTCGGCGAAGTGCGGTCCTGCGGCACGTCGACGGCTGAATCCGTGCCCTGCATGTTTTCTGACCTCGACCGCTCGCATTATTCGGCGACGAAGGCGCAATCGCGCGAGAACCTGCTCGATATTCTCGTTCGCGCCGATGTCGACGTACTCTGGCTGGAAAACAATTCAAGCTGCAAAGGTGTCTGTGCGCGCGTGCCGAGCGAGACGACGTGGAGTCTTGACGACAAGCGCTATTGCAAAGACGGCGATTGTCTGGACGATCTGCTCGTCGAGCAGCTTCGGGACGCGCTTGTGGCCAACGACCGAGACCTTGTCGTCGTGCTGCACCAGATCGGCAGTCACGGTCCTTCCTATTTCAAACGCTACACCGCCGACTACCGGGTCTTCGCGCCCACATGCGACACCAACCAGCTTCAGTCCTGCTCGCGCGAGGAGATCGTCAACACCTATGACGATTCGATCCTCTACACGGATCGCATTCTGTCCGAGGTGATCGACGTGCTCGCCGGGGCGTCGGACCGCTTCAACACCGCCTTCCTCTACGCCTCGGATCACGGCGAGTCGCTTGGCGAGGGCGGCATGTATCTCCATGGCATGCCCTACGCGTTTGCGCCGGACACACAGAAGCATGTGCCCATGCTGTTCTGGGCCTCGCGCGGATACCGCGCCGCGTCCGGGCTCGACATGGCTTGCGTTCGCAACGAGGCGGGCGCGGAGTACAGCCATGACAACCTCTTCCATTCCGTGCTTGGGATGTTCGGTGTCCGCACCGACGTCTATCGGGCCGATCTCGATGTGTTCGCGTCCTGTCGTCCAGGCGTGATCATAGCTCACGAGGCGGGCTCTCCCGCCCCAGACCAGACGGCCCGCCCGTGAGCGACACTTTGGCTGGCACCTCGCGCTGCGGCTTCCTGCGCTCGCCGGAAGTCGTTCTCTCCCTCGCCGCCATCGCGGTACTGACGCTCTGGCCTCCCGTGCATGCTCTCGATCTCCGGCTTGCGGCGCCCTTCTTCGATGCGGCGGCAGGCTCGTGGTTCTTCCCGCCGGATGACAGGGGGGCGGCCTTCTGGCTCTTCTATCGCGGTCCGAAAATATTTCTCGTCGTGGCAAGCGCCGTCTCGCTTCTGTGGCTCGCGTGGCGCGGCGTCACGAAGCGCTGGCGATCCTTCGACACGCGTTTCCTTGCGGGGCTCCTCGTTCTCGGGCTGACGGCGCTTCTCGTCGGCCTCATCAAGAATTCGACAGGCGTTTCCTGTCCGGTTCAGGAAACCGTCTTCGCCGGTCCCTACCCGCATGTCGCGATCTGGGACCGTCTCTTCGCTCTCGTTCCGTCCAATGAGCATTTGCGCTGCTGGCCGGCGGGACATGCCACTGCCGGATTCGGACTCCTCGGCATTCGCGTCCTGGCACCTGTCCATGCGCGCGCCTCCTGGCGCTATCTGATGCCAGGGCTCACGGCTGGTTGGGTGCTCGGCCTCTATCAGATGGCCCGGGGACAACATTATTTCTCCCACACCATCGTCACCATGGCGATCGCTCTCCTCCTCTCGGCCGCTGCCATCGCGATTCTCGACCGGATCGAGGATCGCGGTTGACCGGGGATTGTTTTTTCCGGCTAATCGGGCATCGCCGTCGCGGCGGTATGTGACGTTTCGATGACATTCGTGTGACAACAGCCTCCGGATATCCCCGCTTTGGCGCTTCGCCGCTTCATTCACATCATCCTCAATCCGACCGCCGGCAGGCGTAAGCGTCACCTGCTGGATGACGTCGTCGGGCGCCTGCGCGCTGCCGGTGCGGATGTGACGATCGAGCTTACCGAGGCAGCCGGGCATGCAACGCAGCTTGCGCGTGCCGCCGCCCGCGCGGGCCATGCGGATGTGATCGTGGCGGCGGGTGGCGATGGCACGATCAACGAAGTCGCGCGCGGATTGCTCGGGCAGGGCGTACCGCTCGGCATCGTGCCGCTCGGCACGGCGAATGTTCTTGCCATCGAGATCGGACTTCCTCAGAGGGCGGAGGATGTGGCGTCGATGCTGCTCGGAGGCCCGGCGGAACTCGTCGGAACGGGTCTCGTTCAGAACGAGATTTTTCTCATGATGGTCGGCATCGGCTTCGATGGCGAGATCGTCCACGGCATCGATCCGAAGTTGAAACGTCTATGGGGCAAAGGCGCTTTCATCTGGTCGGGCCTCAAGACATGGGTGCGCGGGCCTGCACATGACATTCGTCTCGTCGTGGACGGTCGCGAGAAACGTGCCGCCTGGGCCATCGTCACCAATGGCCGCCACTATGCGGGGCCCTTCGTGCTTGCGCCCGATGCCGACATAACGCATCCGGGGCTCACGCTCTTTTTGTTCAAGAAACCTTCGCGGTTTGCCTTCGCGGTTTATCTTGCCGCGCTGGGGCTCGGGATCGTGCCGCGTCTTTCAAGCGTCGAGGTTCTGCCTGCGCGTCGCATCGATGTTCCGCAACCGGAAGGTCTTGCGGTTGAGGTCGACGGCGACGATCGCGGCTTCCTGCCGCAGACCATCGAGCGCGGCACGCAATTCCTGAGGATGGTGATTCCCGGTTAGGCGGCGTCGGCCTTGCCTTCGAAGCGTGGACGGCCGATGCCGTTTCGCGAGGGCAGTTCCGAAAGCGTATTCCACCGTGCGTAGTAGTCGGCAAGCGATAGCGACACGCCTTCGGGGCCCATGATACGCGCATGGGTGCGCTTCAACCTGCGCGGCTCCGTCACGCCGCAGGAATGCGCGATGACGCAGACTTCCTGCTTCACGCGTTCGGCATAGCGGCGCACACGTTCGGCCTTGTCGGTCACATCGAGCCCGCGCTGCAGACGTTTATTGTGTGTGGTGATGCCCGTCGGGCAGGTGTTCTTGTTGCACTGAAGGGCCTGGATGCAACCGAGCGCAAACATGTAGCCGCGCGCGGAGCACACGAAGTCTGCGCCGACGCAAAGCGCCCACGCGACTTCTGCGGGCGTGATGAGTTTCCCGCTGGCGTTGACGCGGATGCGCGACTTCAGCTTGTGGCGCTCCAGCGCATCGCACAGCATCGGCAGGCTTTCCCAGATCGGCAGTCCCACATAGTCGATGAGCGGCATGGGTGCGGCGCCGGTACCGCCATCCGCGCTGTCCACCGTGATGAAGTCGGGCGCGTTCTCGATCCCGCGCGCGTTGATCTCGTCGCAAAGCTCGTCGAGCCAGTCATAGGCGCCAAGGACGAGCTTGAAGCCGACGGGTTTCCCCGTCACCTCGCGCACATGGCTCACGAAGTCGAGCAGGTGGGAAATGTTTTCGACTTCGGGGTGGCGGTTCGGGCTGATCGAATCCGTTCCTTCCGGAATGCCGCGAATGCTCGCGATTTCGCCCGTCACCTTGGCACCGGGCAGGATGCCTCCCTTGCCGGGCTTCGCGCCCTGGCTGAGCTTGATTTCGAACATTCGGATTTGTTCGATGGCTGCGAGCGCCCTGAGCTTGTCGTCGGACAAGGCGCCGGTCTCGTCACGGCAGCCATATTTCGCGGTGCCGATCTGAAAGACGATGTCGGCGCCGCCTTCGAGATGGAAAGGGGAGAGCCCGCCTTCGCCGGTGTTGAGCCAGACGCCCGCCATGCGTGCGCCGTTGGAGAGTGCAAGCACGGCAGGTTTCGAGATCGCGCCGTAGCTCATGCCGGAAATATTGTAGATCGACGCGGTGCGGTAGGGCGTGCGTGCATGGGGGCCGATTTCGACGATGGCCGTGTCGGCGGCGTTCTGGTCGAGCGGCGGGAAGGGACAGTTCGCGAAGGTGACAGTGCCCGCAGGGCGGAGGTCGCGCGTCGAGCCGAAAGCGACCGTGGTATCGACGCCCTTTGCTGCGCGGTAGACCCAGGCGCGCTGCGCGCGGTTGAAGGGAAGCTCTTCGCGATCCATCGCAAAGAAGTACTGCCGAAAATATTCTCCGAGCGCTTCGAATATGTAGCGGAAGCGGCCGATCACCGGATAGTTGCGGCGCACGGCGTGTTTCGTCTGGGTGCTGTCGATGACGTAGAGCGCGACGATAGCGAGCGCCACGCAGCCGATGCCCATGATGAAGAGGGCGGAGAGAATGTCGACGATCTGCCAGAGCGCGGAATTGTTGAGCGCCTCAGCGAGATCCTTCAATGCCGTGCCGAACATTCGTATCCCCCGCTGTGGTGCCGTTCATGCGCCGATCCTACGCGCCGGGCAGTGACGCTTCCGCGACAAGTGTCGGGCTGGCCGAGGCAGGCAGCGGCTCGAGCACACGCGGTGCCGGCCGGCCGGTCGCCGCGATTTCCGTTTCGACATCGCCCTCGGCAATCGAAAGTCTGAGGCCGACCGCCGCGCTCGCCGTTTCGCGCACGCTCTGTTCCGGCATTGTGTCGAGCACCTTGGGCGCCGGACGATATGCGACAGCCGCGACCGTCTCTTCCTGTGCGGGAACGACCTCGACGCCATGGCCGATGGCGGGTTTCAGGACGCCCGTCAAATCGATCTTTGGCCGGAGTGCGGCAACGGTGCGGTTCACGACGCGCTCGCGCTCGTTCTGCCAGATGCGGATCACACGGGCGAAATAGCGGTCGCCGCGGGCTTCGGTCTGCGAATGGTAGTTGGCGACTGCTTCCGGCCATGAGCCCGAGCGGTCGTGCAGGCGCATCAGAAAGTCGGCGCCATAGGCGACATTCGTCATCGGATCGAAGCCATCTTCGAGGCTCGCGAAGGCGTCGGGATGGTAGCGAAGGTTCACCTGCATGCAGCCGACGTCGATCGAGCGCATGCCGGTGGCGAGGAGGCGCCGCGTCGTCGCGACGGCTTCTGCTTTCGTCTTGAAATAATGGGCGCGCCCCTCCGCGTTGATCGTCCAGGGCCAGGCGCGGGCCTTGCGCGTCTTGCGGTCGTAGCGGCCGGATTCGGCCATGGCCACGGCGGCCAGAAGCGCCCGCGGAAGGCCGTTCATGTGCTCGTGATGGATCGCCGCGTCCTCGCAAAGCGTCGAGGGGTCCGCGTTGCCGGTCACGACCGGTTCGGGGCTCTGCGCGGCATAGGCGCCGGTCGCCAGCGCCAGCATGCCGAAGGCGGCGGCGCCGAAAATGAAGCGTCGTGCCGCCAGTGAGCGATCGTCGCGATACTTAGCCATGAACCCCGTTCCAGCAGTCGATAACGGGGCCATCTTCGCCGTAAGACCTTAAAAAACCTTTTGGATGCCGCTTCCGAGGCGGTTCGGGGTGCGCACGGCCTCCGAGATCGGTCGTGAAAGGAATGCGCTGAAGGCTCTGCGCGGCGATTTTGGAGAGATAGGAGATGGTGCCGCCCGCGAACGGGCGCAGGAAGCTTTCCGGGCGGCTGGCGCGTAGCGGGCGGGTGGGTGTTCCGGGTGCGGTGTTGCGCCGCACATTTCCACCCTGCGCACGGCGTAGCTGTCTAAAGAAATTGCTGTATGCCAATAACTTAGGCGGAAAAATTTTTTGTTGCGCTGCGCAAAAAATTTCCATTTTCGGCCTTGATTTGTGTGCAGCGCAATGTCATCTTGTGCATCGCGGCATTGGTTGAGACTTTCTCCCTCTGCCGTAGCCCTTCCTGGGCGTTTCCTCCCTAAACTTGGGCCCTGGTTCGCCAGGGCCCCTTTTTTTGTCCCGTTGCCGGAACCTCTTTGAAAGCCTGTATTTTCAGAAGGCAGCCCCACGCATGCCGGCTCCGAGGGCCGACCAGTCGCGCTCGGCCATCTCGGCGGCGAAGGCCGCCATGTCGGCGCGTACCCGCATGAAATTCCTCGATCGCTCAAGCCGCAGTTCGTCCATGTAGAGCGCGCGGTTGAGTTCAATCTGCAAGGCGTGGAGGCCTTGTGCGGGGCGACCATAGTGCTCGGTATTGAAGCCCCCCGCGTAAGGGTTGTTGCGGACAACGCTGTAGCCGAGGCGTTTCAGGATGCGTTCGGCCTCGGTGGTGATCGCGGCGGCGCAGGAGGTGCCATAGCGATCTCCGAGCACGATATCGGGCCGGTCGAAGCCACTATCTTCGTCCGCGGGTCCGCCGACGGAGGGCATGGAGTGGCAGTCGATCAGGACGGCACAACCGAAGGTCTTGAGCGTCTGTTCCAGGAGTTCCCTGAGCGTTTCGTGGAACGGCATGTAGAGATGCGCGATACGCTGTTCGGCAACGGCATAGGCGAGGGGCTCGCGGTAGATCTCCGCCGAATCGGCGACCACCCGCGCAATGGTGCCGAGGCCCCCGGCCACACGTAGCGAGCGCGTGTTTACATGTGGCGGCAGCGGCTCGGCGAACATGGTGGGGTCGAGCTCATAGGGCTCGCGATTTGCGTCGAGATAGGCGCGTGGGAACCGCGCCTGCAGGAGCGGGGCGCCAAGGGCCACGGCTCCGCCAAAAATCTCCTCGACGAAACAATCCTCCGAGCGGCGCAGCGTGACCGGGTCGAGATTCGAACCCTTCACAAAGGATTCCGGATAGTAGCGGCCGCTATGGGGCGAACTGAAGACGAAAGGAATCTGCTGCGTGGCGGGCCGTTCGACGATAATCGGCTGCTCGAAAAGACCGGCTTCATCGCCCCCAAAAGCCGCGCCGCCGGGCGTCGTGTCGTCTGCGGTTGTCTCGGGGGCCATATCCATCGGAGGGGGTCGCTGCCTGCCTTGTCACCATTTGCCTGCCGGCGCCGGAGCGCCCGCCGGAAACCATAGCACGCCTGTGGCGCGAGGAGCGACAGGCCGGGGAATTAAAGGTGTTCCGGCTCAGCCCGCACGGTGTGCGCCGGAACCACAGGCATCAAAATTGAAGCCGGAATAGACGTCATTCCACTGGGGCTTCACATCCTGTTTACTCTTCGCATCCTAGTGTTCCTTCACGGATTCGCGGGCGGCCGGGGCTGAGACGAAACCGCGGAAAACGGGCAAATCTGACGATTATCGGGCTGGGCAAATGGCACGAATTCTCCTTGCGGAAGACGATGAATCCATGCGCAGGTTTCTGGCCAAGGCGCTTGAGAACGCGGGACACGATGTCGTGCCCTGCGGGAAGGGCGACGAGGCCCATGGCTGCCTCAAGGAAGACGTCTTCGACATTCTGCTGACGGATATCGTGATGCCGGAGATGGATGGAATCGAACTTGCTCGCCTCGCGGCGGAGCTCGATCCGACGCTCAAGATCATGTTCATCACGGGATTTGCCGCCGTCGCCCTCAATCCGGAGGTTGCTACCCCCCGTGAGGCGAAGGTGCTTTCCAAGCCCTTCCATCTGCGCGACCTCGTGGCCGAGGTCGACCGCCTGATGGCGGCTGCCTGAGAGCCTCTCTCACCCGACCCCAAACCGCCGTTTCCGGCTTGTCTTTGCGGTTCATCCTAGATATACGAACGGCCTCCGGTCGCTTGCGGCCGGCGGATGCCGCAGGCGTCCGGACCCTCCCCATGGCAATGGGCGTGTAGCTCAGCGGGAGAGCACTTCGTTGACATCGAAGGGGTCACAGGTTCAATCCCTGTCACGCCCACCATTGCCACCTATTTCCGATCACCTGAAGTTGTTCCGGCACGCCCGTTTTTTGCCGCGTCCTTGGGGACATGCTGGCAAATTGCCATTTTCGCGCCGCGGTAAATGGCCTATTCCAGACCATCCACGCCGCCCGCCCGTTTCCTTGCGCGATGCGCCGACCGGCAGGCGCATGGACCGTTCGACAGGTTGCAGTCTCAAGAGCGATATTCATGAAGTTCGATATCCAGTCCCTGAAGACGCTTTCTCCTCGCACCATGCTGATTGTTCTCGGCGCCGTTCTTCTTGCGGCGTTCGCGGTGCTGTTCGTCTACAGGCTCTATGGCGTCATCCTGGGGCAAGGGCAGCAGGGTGGGTGGCCGACACCCGTGGTCGAAGCCGTCGAAGCGCAGAAGAAAGATGTCAACCTTGAGATCTCTGCGCTTGGCACGCTGCAGGCCGACCAGGCGATCACCGTGCGTCCCGAGATTACCGGTATCGTCACCAGCATCGATTTCGAGGACGGCGAGCGCGTCGAAAAGGGCGACCTCATCATCAAGCTCGACGACAAGGACCTGACGGCGCGGCTTATGCAGGCCGAGGCGCGGCTGACGCTGACGCGTGCAAATTACCAGCGCGCGCAACAGCTGCTGAAGCAGGGCTCGGGCACGGCTCGCGCGCGCGACGAAGCGCTCAACGATTTCAAATCGGCGGAAGCAGAAGTCGCCGCGGCGGAGACGGCGCTGCACAAGGCGACCATCACGGCGCCGTTCAGCGGCATCATCGGTTTGCGGCAGGTGAGCCTCGGCGAGTATGTGACCGCCGGACAGGCGATCGCCACGCTTGCCGATGTGGACAATCTTCGCATCGATTTTCGCGTCTCCGAAGTCTTTCTGACGGAAATCGGAAAAGGACAGGAAGTGAACGTCATCTTCGATGCGTTGCCCGAGCAGGTTTATACCGGTGTCATCAGCGCGCTCGATCCCGTGGTGAGCATCGAGGGACGGGCGCTCAGCGTTCGCGCAATCCTCCAGAATGTCGACGGAAAGCTCCGGCCGGGCCTTTTCGGCCGTGTCGAGATCGTCACCGACACGCGCCGCTCAATCATGTTGCCGGAAGCTGCGATCGTGACGATGCCGACCGGCGACAAGGCTGTCTTTGTTGTCGTCGATGGCCACGCAAAAATGAGCCCCGTGACGATCGGCACGCGCGTGCCGGGCGAAGTCGAAATCCTGGCAGGTGTCGAGGACGGCGATATGGTCATCGTCAGCGGCCAGCTCAAGGTTCAGAACGGTGCGCCGGTCGAGGTTGCGAACGGCGAAGAGACGGGATCCATGCCGCCGCCGGTTGGCGACGAAGCCGCAGCCGAATAGGCAGGGAAAAGGGACGTGAATATTTCCGAGCTCTTCATCCGCCGTCCGGTTTTCGCGACGGTTGTCAGCCTTATCCTGATGCTGATCGGTCTCGTCTCGTATGACCGCCTTTCCGTGCGCGAATACCCGGAGATCGACGAGCCTGTCGTGACGGTGACGACGACCTATCGCGGTGCGAGCGCTTCCGTCATCGAGCGCGAAGTGACGCAACCGCTCGAAGATTCGATGGCAGGCATCGAAGGCATCGAGGTTCTTTCCTCCACGAGCCGCGCCGAGGAAAGCCAGGTGACGGCCCGCTTCACGCTGGAGACCGATCCCGATGTCGCGGCGAGCGACGTGCGCGACCGCGTCGGCCGTGCGCGGGGAAACCTGCCGGACGAGATCGACGAACCTATCATCGCCAAGGTCGAGGCGGATGCGCAGCCCATCATGTACATCGCCTTCAAGAGCGATCGCATGTCGGGACTCGAAATCACCGATTACCTCGATCGAATCGTAACCGACCGGCTGCAAAACCAGCCGGGCGTCGCGCAGGTGACGATTTTCGGCGGGCGCGAATATTCGATGCGCATCTGGGTCGATCGCTCGCGGCTCGCGGCCTACAGCCTCACCGTTCAGGATGTCGAGAACGCGGTGCGCGCGCAGAACGCGGAAATTCCTTCCGGCCGCATCGAGAGTATCGACCGCGAATTCACGGTGCTGGCAAAGACCGCGCTCCAGACTCCCGAGGAATTCGGCAACATCGTCGTGAAGGAGACGGACGGTTTCCAGGTGCGCCTCAACCAGGTGGCACGTGTCGAGGTGGCGGCCGCAGACGAACGCAGATCGGCAACATACAACGGCGAGACCTCGATCTCGCTTGGCGTGATCAAGCAGGCGACGGCGAACCCGCTGGAGGTGGCGGCGAATGTTCGAAAGGCGCTGGACGATCTCGCGCCGACGTTACCCATCGGCATGGCTTCCTTTGTGGGCTACGACACGTCCATTTTCATCGCTGAATCGATCGACTCGGTCTACGAGACGATCTTCGAGGCGGTCATCCTCGTCGTGCTCGTGATCTTCGTCTTCCTGCGGACGCTCAGGGCTTCGTTCATTCCTGTCGTCACGATACCGATTTCGCTCATCACGAGCTTTGCCATCATGCTGGTGCTCGGCTTCAGCATCAATACGCTGACGCTGCTGGCGATGGTGCTGGCGATCGGCCTCGTCGTGGACGACGCGATCGTGATGCTCGAGAACATCTATCGCCATATCGAAGAGGGGAAGGCCCCCTTCCAGGCTGCAATCGACGGTTCGAAGGAGATCACCTTCGCGGTCATCGCAATGACGCTTACTTTGGCCGCGGTCTATGCGCCGGTGGGTTTTGCCGAAGGGCGGACGGGCAAACTCTTTCTGGAGTTCGCACTTACGCTGGCCGGAACCGTGGTCGTGTCGGGCTTCATCGCGTTGACGCTGACGCCGATGCTCTGCTCGAAGCTGCTCCGCCATGAAACGAAGGAAAGCCGGCTTCAGCGCTGGCTGCGCGAGCGTCTGGACGCGCTCGATGCCGGATACAAGCATGTGCTCGGCCGCGCACTCGTTCGCCGCAAACTGATTGTCGGCATCGCGCTTGTGATCGCGCTTTCGTGCGCGGGCCTTTTTACGATGCTGCGGCAGGAGCTGGCGCCGTTCGAGGACCGCGGTACGCTGCTTATCGTCGGACAGGCGCCGCAAGGTGCGACGCTCGAATTTTCGCGGCGCTACGCGAAGCAGATCGAGGCGCTCCTTGTCGACATTCCCGAAGTGACGGGATATCTCGTCGTCTCCGGCTTTCCACAGATCACCGACCTCGTGTCCTTCTCCCGCCTCATACACTGGGGTGAGCGCAGCCGCTCGCAGCAGGAAATCGTCGCCGAGTTGCAGCCGAAGCTCGGACGAATACCGGGCATCATGGCTTTCGCCGTCAACCCGCCGTCGCTCGGCCAGAGCGGCCGGTCGCAGCCGATCGAATATGTCATCCAGGCCTCGGGCACCTATGAGGAACTCGAAAGCTATGTGAATGCGATGATGGATGAGATCCGGCAGCATCACGGCTTCGTCAATCCGGACACGAACCTCAAACTGCAGAAGCCGCAACTCGACATCCGGGTCAATCGCGACAAGGTGGTGGATCTCGGGATCAGCGTTGCAACTGTCGGCCGTACGCTGGAAACGCTGCTGGGCGGGCGGCAGGTGACACGCTACGAGCAAGGTGGCAAGCAGTATGACGTCATCATCCAGGTGGCCGACGACGAACGCCGGACGCCGACCGATATTCGCGACATTTACGTGAGCGGCGGCAAGGGCGAAATGGTGCAGCTATCGAACCTCATCGAGGTGAGGGAAACGGTTGCGCCGAACGCGCTCAACCATTTCAACCAGCTTCGCTCCGCGACCATTTCGGCATCGCTCGCGCCCGGCTATTCGATGGGCGAGGCACTCGCGTTCCTGGACGATACGGCGCAGAGGCTTCTTCCCGCGACCGCGCAGACCGATCTCAACGGTCAGCTTCGTGAGTTCGTCAAGTCGTCAGGCACCATTGCCGTGACTTTCGTGCTGGCGCTGCTCTTCATCTATCTCGTGCTGGCGGCGCAGTTCGAGAGCTTCGTCGATCCCGTCATCATTCTCGTCAGTGTACCGCTGTCGCTTGCTGGCGCTCTGATGCTGCTCTTCCTCACGAACACGACCCTCAACATCTACAGTCAGGTGGGGCTGATCACGCTGGTCGGTCTTATCAGCAAGCACGGCATCCTGATCGTCGAGTTCTCGAACCAGCTCCGCGAGAAGGGGATGTCGGTTTATGACGCCGTCGTAGAGGCGGCGAGCCTTCGCCTGCGTCCCATCCTCATGACGACCGGCGCCATGGTGCTTGGCGCTCTGCCGCTGGCGCTGGCTTCCGGGGCAGGTGCAGAGAGCCGACGGTCGATCGGTTACGTCATCGTCGGCGGTATCAGCTTCGGTACGCTGCTGACGCTTTTCGTGGTGCCGACCGTCTATCTGATCATCGCCGGTGCGCGTGAGCGCCGGCTCGCGGCGAAGGCCACGCGCCACTCGCAGGTGCTGGCGGAACAGGTTCAATCCGTATACGGAGCGGATGAGCGAAAGCGGGGATAAAGCGGTTCGATTGTCATCGGAATGTCACGAAAACGTCATAGTTCCCGTGTGCCACGACTTATCCCGCATCGGGAACCGGGCTTCGTAGCTTTCCCGGTGCTCTCGGAGATGTCCGTAAGGGACGTCCAAATTTTCTTCGCAGGCGCATGAGGGGATAAACCGCCTGCTGCGCTGCTAAGAATCTTATCCCCGCCCATTGCCGCTCGTTACGGCATTTTTCAGAAGGGACGGTCGCCGTTCACGGTCACGCGCTCCATGTGGCGCCGGTGACCATGATAGTCGTTCAGCGCGAAATGCTGGGCGGCACGGTTGTCCCAGAAGGCGATGGCGTTTTTCGTCCAGCGGAAGCGGCAGGTGAATTGTTCCTGCGTGCAATGTTCGAAGAGAAAGTCGAGGAGGGGACGGCTTTCCCGCTTCGTCATGCCGACGAATTTCTCGGTGAAGGCGGGATTGACGTAGAGCGCCTTGCGGCCTGTCTCGGGATGGGTGCGCACGACGGGATGCTCGAAGGAGGGCGTGTCGTCGCCCGCGACCGTCACGTCCATCGATTTGCGCCGCTGGGCGGAGGCACCGCGCTCGCTGTATTCTCCTTTTGCGGTATGGATGGCCTTCAGGCCTTCCAGCATCTTCTTCATGCCGTCCGAAAGCGTTTCGTAAGCGAGGTACTGGTTCGCCCAGAGCGTATCGCCGCCATAGGGAGGCACCTCCTTCGCATAGAGGATCGAGCCGAGCGCCGGCTCTTCCAGGAACGACATGTCGGAATGCCAGCCGCCGCCGAAGTTGATGCGGTCTTCAGGCTCCTTCACGATCTGCATGATCTCCGGATGCCCGTCCATGCCCTTCACATAGGGGTGGATGTTGAGCGTGCCGAAACGGCGGCCGAACGCCTTGTGCCGGTCGTGGCCGATGTGCTGGTCGCGAAAGAAGATCACGACATGGTCGAGGAAGGCCTGGTGAATGTCGTCGAAGGTTTCGTTGGTAAGTTCCTTCGACAGATCAACGCCCTCGATTTCGGCGCCGAGCGCGCCGGAAACCGGCTTCACATCAATGGTCTTGTATCCCATGACAGGCCTCCCTCGTTCCCTGTTCAGGCAGTCGCCTTCTGAAAGGCCGGCCGTGCGGCAAGCCGGGCGAAATAAGAGCCGGCATTGGCGTAGTCGCCGGTCAGCAGGCCGAACATCTTGCAGAGCAGCAGCGAGTAACCGAGCATGATGTCGGCAGCAGTGAAGTCCTTGCCGCAGATGAAGTCCTTGCCGGCCAGTTCCCTGTCGAGAATGCCGAGCATCTTCTTTGCGCTCTCGACCGCCTCGGCGGCTACTTGCGGAATGCGCTTGTCTTCCGGCCGGACGAAGGAGTGCTGCGCGATGTTGCCGAGGGGGACCATGAAGGTCGCCTCCGCGAAATGGAACCACTGCAGATACTTTCCGTGATCCGCAGTGCCGGGCTTCGGCTCAAGACGGCCTTTCCCATGCTTGGCGAGAAGGTACTGCGCGATAGCGCCCGACTCGTTCAGAATGAGTCCGTCATCGTCGATGGACGGCACCTTGCCGAGCGGGTGAACCGCCAGATAGGTCTCGGACTGGAGATCGTCGGGTGAGAAGTTGAGCGTTTTCAGTTCGTACGGAATGCCGAGCTCCTCGCAGAGCCAGACGATGCGGACGGAACGCGTGTTTTTTGCGTGATAGATCTTGAGCATGTTTTCTCCCTGTGCGGCACCTCTTGCGGGCACCTTCGCCGGTTACCGACCCGAGCATTCTAGCGCAGTGGGGGAGGGTTGTCAGTTCAGCGTGCCGACGAGGGAAGCGCGCTGGGACATCTCGATCCAGTTGCCGTCGGGGTCGCGGATGAAGGAGATGCGCGCGACCTTGCCCAAGGTCGCCGGGGCGCGGCCCTCGCGGCCGCCTCGGGCGAGGATGCGGGCATGCTCCTCGTCGACATTGCGTATCTGGATCGTGATGTAGCGCCAGCCCGGCCCCTCCATGACGGGGTCGGGCTGTGCGTTTTCCGCCTTTTCGAAAAGAATGACGCTATCGCCGCAGAGAAAGCTGTCGCCGCCCCGTTCGGGTACGTCGGGGAGGCCGAGCGACACGGCGTAGAAGCGCCGATGCGCGTTCACGTCGCGCACGCCGAG
>JAGUWA010000234.1 GCA_020062605.1 Parvibaculum sp.
CGCGATGATCTCGGCCTGGGTGAGCAGGCTCTGGCGGCGGGCATCGATCAGGCCTTCGCGGAACTGATTGAGATAGAGAATGCCCGAGAGCAGCACGAAAAGCGCCGCCACGTTGAAGGCGACGATACGGCGCGTGAGGCTCGAAAAACGGCCGCGCGCGAGGAAGCCGCGAAAATTCGCGAAATGACGCGAAAGAAGGGCGAGGACGCGCGGCGCAAGCCCCGGCGCGCCGGAAGCGGCACGCGAGGACGCGACATCTCCGGCCGCGCTGTCGCGGATCTCCTCCTCGGTGAGGCTCGCCATGTCTTTTCTGCCGGCTCGCGCCAGGATCTGTCCTCCGGAGTCCTTCACCGCTTCAGGGAATGAAGGGCTCCAAGTTGTCGGCAAGGCCGCGGGCCTCAGGCGTCGCGGTACCTGTAGCCGACGCCGTAGAGCGTCTCGATCGCATCGAAATCGTCGTCGACTTCCTTGAACTTCTTGCGGAGCCGCTTGATGTGGCTGTCGATGGTGCGGTCGTCGACATAGACCTGATCGTCATAGGCGGCATCCATCAGCGAGTCGCGGCTCTTCACATAGCCCGGCCGCTGCGCAAGCGCCTGAAGGATCAGGAATTCGGTGACGGTGAGAACGACCTGCTTGCCGTCCCAGGTGCAGGTGTGGCGCTCGGGATCGAGCAGGAGCTTGCCCCGCTCCATCACCTGGTTCGCGACACTCTCGGCGGCGGCACCCTCGGCCTTCGGTGCGACGCGGCGGAGCACGGCCTTCACGCGCTCGACCAGCAGGCGCTGCGAGAAAGGCTTCCGGATGTAATCGTCCGCGCCCATCTTGAGGCCGAACAGCTCGTCGATCTCGTCGTCCTTCGAGGTGAGGAAGATGACCGGCAGGTCCGACTTCTGACGCAAACGGCGCAGCAGCTCCATGCCGTCCATGCGCGGCATCTTGATGTCGAAGACGGCGACGTCCGGCGGATTGGCGGCAAGCCCCGCAAGGGCGGCGGCGCCGTCCGTGTAGGTCTGCACGTGATAGCCCTCGGATTCGAGCGCGATGCTCACCGAGGTCAGGATATTCCGGTCGTCGTCGACCAGAGCGATGGTCGGCATTGGCCCCCGTTCCTTCTCAGCCTGGCCCCTTTGGCCGGTCTGGCCGTTCTGATCCTGCTCGTTCCGGACCTCTTGCATGACATACCCCGCTCACAGAACGCCGCCCAGCACGGCGATGAGGCTTAGGGTCGCTTTTGGCCCAAAATGTGGCGGCAGTATAAGCACTTGGGAAGAGCGGCGCCACGGGGACGAGCATATTCGCGGCTATTCCTCAAAGAGCGAGGCGACGCGCCGGTTTGACAGGGCCGGCGGGGAGCGCCAAAGAGAAGACAAGGCTGTCCACACGGGCGGCGGCCGCACACAAGAGACATCGGGGGAGAGATTATCCATGCTGAAGCGCATTCTGATCGGAGCGGGCGCCCTTTTCGCGCTCCTTGCCGCCATCGTGGTGGGGCGCACGCTGATGGTGCCGGCGATGGAGTTCGAACAGGCGGGCGCTGCCGGCAGCGTCGACGCGGACGGCGCCGCGCAACATCTCGCCGAAGCAGTGCGCTTCCCGACGATCTCCTTCCAGCGCGGGGCCGACGAAGCCGATCTTGCGCGGTCGGCGCAGGCCTTCGAGGATTTCCGCAACTGGATGGACGCGACTTATCCCGCCTTCCGGCAAGCGACCCGCCGCGAAATCATTGGCGGCGCCACTCTCTTTTATACCTGGGAGGGGGCGGACGCCTCTCTCGATCCCGTGCTTCTCATGTCGCATATCGACGTCGTGCCGATTGCTCCTGGCACGGAAGAAAGATGGGAGCAGCCGCCTTTCGGTGGCGTGATCGCGGACGGCTATGTCTGGGGGCGCGGCACGATCGACAACAAGGGCTCGCTGATCGCCATGGTGGAGGCGGCCGATATGCTGGCCGCGGAGGGCTTCCGTCCGAAGCGCACCATCCTCTTCGCCTTCGGGCATGACGAGGAAATCGGCGGCGGCGCGGGCAACAAGGCGCTGTCGGAGCTGCTGCAGGCGCGCGGCGTGCGTCTCCACTGGGTGAAGGACGAGGGCGGCGTGGTCGGCGAAGGACTGCTGCCCGGCGTCAAGGCGCCGGTGGCGATGATCGGCGTGGCGGAGAAGGGCTCGATCTCGCTCGATATCGTCGCCTATTCGAAGGGCGGACATTCCTCGATGCCCTCGCCCGCCGCGCAGACGGCAATCGGCAGACTTGCCCGCGCGCTTGAGCGGATCGGGAACACGCCGTTCGAAAGCAGGGTCGACGGCGCGACGCGCGGCATGATCGAGAGCCTGGCGCCCGCCGTGCCGTTCCTGCAGCGCATGGTCTATGCCAATCTCTGGCTCTTCGAGCCGGTGGTGCGCGGCTTCATGGAGAAGAGCGCATCCAGCGCGGCGCAGCTTCACACCACCATAGCCCCCACCATCGTCGGCGGCGGCAACAAGGAAAACGTGCTTCCGCCGGAGGCGCGCGCCGTGGTCAATTTCCGCATCCATCCGCGCGATACGGCAGACGGCGTGATCGCGCATGTGCGCGAGGCCATCGACGATCCGGAAGTCAGCGTCGAGCCGCTTGAGGGCATCCGCGAGGCGTCCACCGTCTCGAATGTCGAGGGCGACGGCTATACGCTCATCACCCGTGTGATCGGCGAGAGCTTTCCGGGCGTCATCTCCGCGCCTTATCTCGTGGTCGGCGGCACGGATTCACGCCATTATCTTCCGATCACGGACAATGTGTTCCGCTTCATTCCGATCCGCATGGGCCCGGACGACATGGCGCGCTTCCACGGCACGAACGAGCGGGTATCGGTGGCCAATATGGGCGAGGCCGTTGCCTTTTATGTGCGGCTGATGAAAGCGATGAACGATCGGGAAGAATAAGCTTCCGGGAACGGCACCCTCACGACCGGTCACAAGCGCGTGAGAGACAGGCCGTCGTGCTTGCGCGGCGGCAGAGCAAGCTTCTATGCAGGACGGACACCGCTTTCTCTTGCCGGTGTCCGTCGCATTCGGCTGCGTGCCAGCCCCATGGAAGCCTGCATCATGACCACCGTTCCCGACATCCGTTTCGCCGACAGTCCCCGATCCGACGCATGCGGGGGCAGCCGATGAACGGCGCGGATATTTTCCTGCTCGCGGCGGTGCTTGCGGTTGCCTATGCGAACGGTGCCAATGACAGCTTCAAGGGCGTTGCGACGCTTTATGGCGGTGGCGCGGCAAGCTACCGGACGGCGCTCGCATGGGGCATCGGAACGACGCTCGCGGGATCGCTTCTCGCTGCCGTGCTTGCGGAAGGTCTGATCAAGGCTTTCAGCGGCGCGGGGCTCGTCCCCACCGACGTGCTGGCCGACCCTGCCTTCATTACCGCCGTGGCGCTGGGCGCCGCCGTCACCGTCTTCGTGGCCGCGCTGACGGGCATTCCGATTTCGACCACGCATGCGCTGACCGGCGCCCTGGCCGGGGCGGGGCTCCTCGCGGCGGGGCGCGAGCTCAATCTGCAGGCGCTGGGCGCGACATTCTTTTTGCCGCTGGCGCTGAGCCCGCTTCTGGCGACGATGCTTGTGGCGACGCTCTATCCGGCGTTTCGCCGGCTCACCGCGCGGTTCGGCCTGGCGCAGACCAGTTGTATCTGCATCGGCACGATGCAGACCGTGAGTGTGAGCGAGGGCGCCATGGTGCTCCGCCAGCAGGTCGCGTTCGCGGGCGAAGCGGCGGATTGCCCGCCCGCATCGCCCGATGCATTCTGGAAATTCGACATCGCACCGATCCTGCGCCGGGTGCATTTCGTCAGCGCGGGCGCCGTGAGCTTCGCACGGGGGGTGAACGACACGCCCAAGATCGTCGGCATCGCGCTTGCCGCGCATGCATTCGACCTCGAGACCAGCCTGATCGCCATTGCGCTCGTCATGGCGCTGGGCGGCCTCCTCCATTCAGGCAGGATCGCGCGCACGATGTCGACCCGCATCCTGCCGTTCAACGAGGCGGAGGGGACGCTCGCCAATCTCGTAATGAGCGGGCTCGTGATTTCCGCCTCGACTTTCGGGCTGCCGGTTTCCACGACACATGTGTCCGTCGGAGGGTTGTTCGGCCTTGGCGCCGCCAAGGGCAAGATGCATTGGGGCGTGGCGGGAGGCATTGCGCTCTCGTGGCTGCTGACCCTTCCGGTCGCCCTGGCGGCCTCGGCGTTCGTCTATTTCCTCATCGGCTGAGGCAACACCGGAGCCGGGGAACCGGCGGCCAGGTGCGTTAACTCCGCCCTTTTTCCGCACATTTCCGCCCTTTTGCGCGGCGCGAGGGACGCATCGCCGCATCGGTTGCAAGTCTTTTGCAAAGCGGTTGCGCCCTTCGGGGCCGGGAACTATGTTGACGCCGATTTTCCGAGGCGCCCGCGGGCCCGTCCGACAAGGACGTGGCCCCGCTTTTGCTTCGTTTCAGGCGAGGTTTCGCCACCGGCCGGCTCGATCCCTGCGGGAAAGACGCGACCGTGATAAAGTTCGGCCCCGGCCGCGCAAGGCCCCGGGGCGGCGTCGACAACAGGATAAGAGCCCGAAGCGGGCTAAAAGACCACGAGGAGAGCAGCGTGAAACAGACCGGGCCCTACATCAGCAAACATGGCGCCGAGACAAGCGGCTTCAAGAATCTCGCAGCGACGCACTGGAACTACCGTCCGGCGGCGCTCTACGAGGAAGCGATCCGCCGGGGCGAGGGCCATGTCGCCGCCAACGGTCCGCTTGTCGTGAAAACCGGCGTCCATACCGGCCGCTCCGCCAAGGACAAGTTCATCGTCCGCGACGCCTCCACCGAAAAGACGGTCTGGTGGGACAACAACAAGTCGATGACGACGGAAGCCTTCGATCTCCTCCATGCCGACATGCTCAAACACGCGGAAGGCAAGGAACTCTTCATCCAGGATCTCTTCGGCGGCGCCGACCAGACCCATCGCCTCGCGACCCGCGTCTATTCGGAATACGCCTGGCACTCGCTCTTCATCCAGAACCTCCTCATCGAGCCGAAGCCGGAAGAACTCGACGACTTCCTGCCCGAATTCACGATCATCGACCTGCCGAGCTTCGAAGCCGACCCCGAGAAATACGGCGTGCGCACCGGCACCGTGATCGCCTGCAACTTCGCCAAGCGCATCGTGCTCATCGGCGGCACGTCCTATGCCGGCGAAATCAAGAAGTCCGTCTTCTCCATGCTCAACTACGACCTGCCGCCGAAGCGCGTCATGCCGATGCACTGCTCGGCGAATGTGGGCGACGAGGGCGACACGGCGATCTTCTTCGGCCTGTCGGGCACGGGCAAGACGACGCTTTCCGCGGTTGCGACACGCACGCTGATCGGCGACGACGAACATGGCTGGTCGGAGAACGGCGTCTTCAACTTCGAAGGCGGCTGCTACGCCAAGATGATCAAGCTCTCGGCCGACGCCGAGCCGGAAATCTACGCGACGACGCAGCGCTTCGGCACCGTGCTCGAAAATGTGGTGATGGACGCGGACACCCGCCTGCTCGACCTCGACAGCGCGGCGCTGGCGGAAAATTCGCGCGGCGCCTATCCGCTCTCCTTCATTCCGAATGCGAGCCCGACGGGCCGCGCGCCGCACCCCAAGAACATCATCATGCTGACGGCGGACGCCTTCTCGGTGCTGCCGCCGGTGGCGCGGCTCACGCCCTCCCAGGCGATGTATCACTTCCTGTCCGGCTACACGGCGAAAGTGGCCGGCACGGAAAAGGGCGTGACGGAGCCGGAAGCGACCTTCTCGACCTGCTTTGGCGCGCCGTTCATGTCGCGCCACCCGACCGAATACGGCAACCTGCTGCGCGCCCTCATCGCCGAGCACAAGGTGTCGTGCTGGCTCGTCAACACGGGCTGGACCGGCGGCGTCTACGGCACGGGCTCGCGCATGCCGATCAAGGCGACGCGCGCGCTGCTCGCCG
>JAGUWA010000108.1 GCA_020062605.1 Parvibaculum sp.
CGGCCATCGCGGCGCGCAGCACCTTGCGGCCTTCGGCGGTGAGCGAGAGCTTGCGGCCGCGCCGGTCTTCCGGATCGACCTCGACGCGCACGAGACCGTTTCGCTCCAGCGGCTTCAGATTTGCCGTGAGCGTGGAGCGGTCCATGGCGAGGAACTTCGCGACGGGGCCCATGGAAGCAGGGTCCGGCCTGTTCAGCACATTGAGCAGGGAGAATTGTCCGCTCGTTATCCCGTGCGGACGCAGCACGTCGTCGAAGCGGCGGGCCAGCGCGCGGGCCGCACGCTGCGCATGAAGGCAGAGGCAGTGATCGCGGATATGCGCGGTCGCCTCGTAGAGTTCGTTGTTCCGGTTCGACATGGCTTTGTCCGCGGTTCTTTTTTGATTGATATCAAACTTGTAATATTTTATTGATATCAAATATTCAGTGCAAGGCCGAACCGCGTGCCCTCGCCGCGACATTCGGGCCTCGGGCAGGCGCGTCAGGCGAGCTATCCGGTGCAGAGAAGATTGAAAAAGGCCGGCCCTTGCGGGTCCGGCCTTTTCGTTCCGGTGGGTGCGGCTCCCCCGCCCCAAACCGCTCTCCTTTGGCGGCATTTGCAGACAAGCTGCAAAATGGGCGGTTTGACCCTCCCCACATCTTGGTGGCTTGTCCACCAAGGCAGACAAGCCGGGAGGGTAGGAAGAGAGTCCTTCTTCCCTACTTCCCCTTGGGGGCCTGGTTGAAGGGGAGGTCCTTGTCGACGCGGATTTCGCCCGGCAGGCCGAGGACGCGTTCGGCGACGATGTTGCGGAGGATTTCGTCCGTGCCGCCGGCGATGCGGTATCCCGCCGCGCCGATCCACTGCTCCGTAAACGCACCGTCCGCCGGCGAGAGCTTGCGGTCGCGGATGACGCCGCCCATGTCCTGCAGGTCCATGCCGAAGGAGCCGAGATCCTGCATCTTCTTCGCCGCGACGATCTTGGAGATCGAGCTTTCGGGTCCGGGCGTCTCGCCGCGCGACAGCGCGGTGAGCGTGCGGAAGCGGGTGAACTTCAGCCCCTGGGCCTGCACATACCAGTCGGCGATGCGCTCGCGGACGCCGCCGTGGCGGATGGCGGGCGCACCCGCGATATCGGTTTCGCGCGCGAGCTCGATCAAGTCGTCCGTGTCGGCATTGCCCTGGCTGCCGCCGACGGCGAGGCGCTCGTTCATCAGCGTGGTCAGCGCGACCTTCCAGCCGTCGCCCGGATTGCCGAGACGCTGGCTGTCCTTCACGCGGAGATTGGTGAAGAAGACCTCGTTGAATTCCGCGCCGCCCGACATCTGCTTGATGGGGCGCACTTCGACGGCCGGGTCCTTCATGTCGATCCAGAACATGGTGAGGCCCTTGTGCTTGGGCACATTCGGATCCGTGCGCGTGAGCAGGATGCCGTAGTCGCAGAAATGGGCGCCCGACGTCCAGACCTTCTGGCCGTTGATGACCCATTCGTCGCCATCCTTCTCAGCCCTGGTGCGGAGCCCGGCGACGTCCGAGCCGCCGGCGGGTTCGGAAAAGAGCTGGCACCAGATCTCGTCGCCGCGCACGGCGGGCGCAACGAAGCGCTGCTTCGCCTCGTCCGAGCCCCAGGCCATGACGGTCGGGATGCACATGCCGAGCCCGATGGCGAAAATGCCGCCGGGGACGAGATAGTTCGATTCCTCCTGGCCGTAGATCACGTTCTGGATGGTGGTGCCGCCACCGCCGCCCCACTCCTTCGGCCAGGTGATGCAGGCGTAGCCGGCATCGGCCTTCTTCGCCTGCCAGGCCTTGGACTGGGCGATCAGCTCGTTGAGATCGCGCGGCAGTTCCATGCCCTTGGCATCGGCCTTGCGGGTTGCGTTCTTGTCCAGCCACGCGCGCACCTGCTTGCGATATGCGGCTTCTTCCGGTGTGTCGTTGAAATCCATTTTGGTTCTCCCGAAATTCGTTTTCTGTCCCTGCTCCCTCGACCGTCATTGCGAGCGAAGCGAAGCAATCCAGAGCGACACGGTTCAGTGTCTGCGGCCCCTGGATTGCCGCGTCGCGGCTTCGCCGCTCCTCGCAATGACGATGAAGGAATGAAGGGCCTTCATTTCAAATCCGTCCTTATGCCGCGTTCTTCGCTTCGAGGCGCGAGACGAGTTTTTCCTTCCACTGGATCGGCGCGCCGATCGTGAGGGCAAGGAGTTTCGCGCGGCGATAATGGAACTGGCAGTCGGATTCCCATGTGTAGCCGATGCCGCCATGCGTCTGGATGTTCTCCTGCGCGGCGAAGACATAGGCGTCGGAACCCGCGATGCGCGAGGCCGAAGCTGCCTCGGTGAGTTCGGCGCCGTCGTCGTTCAGCATCATGGCGCCGAAATAGGCGTTCGACTTCGCCAGTTCCTTCTTCACATACATGTCGGCGAGCTTGTGCTTGATCGCCTGATAGGAACCGATCTGGCGGCCGAAGGCGTAACGCTCGAGCGCATAGTTGCGCGCCATTTCGAGCGCGGCCTCGGTGCCGCCGACCTGTTCGAAGGCGAAGAGGACGGCCGCGCCGTCCAACACACGCGACAGTTGCGGCCAGCCCGCGCCCTGCTTGTCACCCAGGATTTCGGCGGGCGCATCCTTGAAGGTGAGCGTGACGTGTTCGCGCGAGGGGTCGATGGTGCGGACGGGCTCGGCGGAGACGCCGCCGGCCGTGAGATCGACAATGGCGAGCGAGATCGCCTGCTCGCCGGAACCGCCGGTGTTGACCGCGACGATGACGACATCGGCCGCGCCGCCATCGGTGACGGGCTGCTTCACGCCGTTGACCTTGCCGCCCGCGAATTTCGTTTCGATGTTGCGCGGATGGGCGGTGTGCGTGCCTTCGGAGACGGCGAGCGCGCCGACGATTTCGCCACTGGCGAGTTTGGGCAGCCAGGTCTCCTTCTGCTTCTGCGTACCGAAGAGCTTGATCGCCTCGGCGGCAAGATAGATCGAGGAGGAGAAGGGAACGGGCGCGGCGGCGCGGCCGAGCTCCTCGGCGATCACGCAGAGCTCAAGCGCGCCGAGGCCGAGGCCGCCGAACTCTTCGGGGATCGCCGTGCCGGTGAGGCCCATCTCGACAAGGCCCTTCCAGACTTCCTTCGCATAGGGTTCGTCGCCGTCGAGGACGCGGCGCGTGACGCTCATCGGGCATTTGTCGGCAAGGAACTTGCGGACCTGCTCCTTCAGCATCTTCTGGTCGTCGGAAAAATCGAAATTCATGATGTCTCCCTTTTCGCGCTCCGAGAGGCGCATTTTTTCCGGGGGCCCGCGCGAAGGCGGGCTGCCGCAGCGTTGTTTGGCGCGCATTCTCACCGCATTGGCCGCACATGAAAAGCCCCCTGCATCTGACGCCGCGTCCGCCTAGGCATGTGTGCGGGGCGCGACCGCGAATCCGGGGGAGGCCGACCGGAAAACCAAACATTGTCATGCCCGGGCCTGACCCGGGCATCCAGAGCGAGGGATCGAACCGCTCCCGCAGATTCAGGAGTTTTGCGAAGAGTGACGCCGCTCACGCGGCTGCTGGATTGCCGGGTTCCCGGCTTTCGCCGGGACAGGCAAGTCCGGCAATGACGTTGATTTTTTGCTTTTGCCGTTTCCGGCGAGGTGACTTTTAGTCTTCCCCCTCGCCCGCCTCGCCAGCTTCGAGGTTCGCCTTGATGCGGCGGAACATGGAGACGAGGGTTTCGTATTCTTGCGCGGTGAAGCCGTCGAGGGCGATGTCGAACATGCCGAAGGCGACTTCCCATAGCCGGTCCTGCATTTCGTCGAGTTTCACCGTGAGATAGACGCGGCGGACGCGGCGGTCCGCCGGATCGGGACGGCGGGTGAGGAGGCCCTGCTCTTCCATCCGGTCGATGACGCGGCCAAGCGGCGCCTTCTCCATCATGACGAGATCGGCGATCTCGGTCTGGGTGAGGCCGTCGCGCTGGCGAAGCGCCGCGAAGACACGCGACTGGGGCACCGTCATGCCGGTGCCGGAGGCGCGCAGATGCCTGTCCCAGGAGCGCTGGAACAGCCGGAACACATCGCGCTGCAGCCAGCCGAACTCTTCGTCGGGCGCTGCCATTCCTGTTTTCCTGCCGGCCAAGGGGCTCGTCCCTCCAACTCCGCCCTTCCATATCGTAACCTTGGATACTATAACCTCACCTAGTAGCTGCCGCCAATGCGGCAGGCGAGTTGACGGACCCAGCCCATGTATTTCCGGACCATGCCTTTCCCCACCCGCGCGGCGAGCCTCCTCATGGCAGCGCTGGCGACGATGACGCTCGTGGGATGCGGCGAGGACGAGCAGGTGGCGGAGGAAGGACAGGCGGCGGAAACGGTCGCCGTCTTCGAGCGGCCGGTGACGCGCGAGGAACTGATAGAGCCGGTGACTGGCACGGGCACCATTGCAGCGCACAAGACCACGCAGCTCGGCCCCCGCGTCGACGGCATCATCGAGGAAATCATGGTGCGGGTCGGCGACCGGGTGAAGAAGGACCAGCCGCTCTTCCGCACACGCGACACGGAATGGAAGCTCCGCGTGGCGGAACTGGAGAACCAGGTGCAGCTCGCGACGGCGGAATCCGCCAACATGCAGAAGGCCTTTGCCCGCGCGAACGAGTTGCACGCAAAGGGCTTCGTGTCGAACGGCAAACTCGACGATGCGCGCGCCGCCCGCGACACGGCGAAGGCGAAGCTCGGCATCGCCAGGGCGCAGCTCGCCGCCGCTCAGCAGGCGCTCACCGACTGCGTCGTCACCGCGCCTTTCGACGGCGTCATCACCAGGCGCGACGTGGACGAAGGCAAGTTCATGGCGACGCGCATGGGCGGCATGGGCGGCGATACAGGCGGCGTGCTGCAGATCATGAAAATCGACATCGTGGCCGCGATCGTGAACGTGCCGGAAATCCATCTCTCCAAATTCGAATTGGGTACGAAGGGCAAGATCTTCCTCGACGGCATCGGCAAGAGCTACGACTCCTACGTCATCATCATCAATGACCGGATCGATCCCGTGACGCGCGCCGTGGAAGTCCGGCTGCCGATCGCGAACGAGGATTACGCGGTGAAGCCCGGCCTCTTCGCGCGAGCGGATATCTATCCCGACCCGCGCGTGGTGCTGGCGCTCGAACGCTCGACGCTGATGGGCACGGAAGCGGCGCGCTATGTCTATGTGAACGACAATGGGCGCGCCAAACGCGCCGACGTGACGGTGCGCCAGATCGACGCGACGCGCGTGGAGGTGCTTTCCGGGCTCAAGGAAGGCGACAAGGCGCTTGCGGGACCGAACGCTGTGCTTCTTGTCGAGGGGACGCCGGTGCGGATCGAGGCGGACCCGTCCGCTCCGCAGACAATTGCCAAGGGAATGCCCGCGAACGCCGCGACAAGCGCGCAGTAGAGCCGGCACCGGAAGGGTTTCGCGCTTCCCGGAAGTGCTGAGGGAGATAAAGTCCGATGTGGATTTCCGACATCTCGATCCGCCGGCCCGTCTTCGCGGTCATGATCATCATGGCGCTCGTCGTTCTGGGCTGGATTTCGCTCGGTCGCGTGGGTGTCGATCTCTTTCCGAAAGTGGAGTTTCCCGTCGTCGCGGTGACAACGACGCTGGAAGGCTCGTCTCCCGAAGCCATCGAAAGCGACGTGACGGACCCTATCGAGGAACAGGTCAACACCACCTCGGGCATCGAAACGCTCTCCTCGACCAGTGCGGAGGGGCTTTCCCAGGTCGTCATCACCTACAAGCTCAACGAGAATGTGGACGTGAAGGCGCAGGACGTGCGCGACAAGGTTTCGCTGGCGCGCGCCGACATTCCGCAGGACGCCGAGCAATCCATTGTGCAGAAGGTTGACCCGGACGCACAGCCGATCATGTCGGTAATGATCGCGGGCGACCTGCCGATCCGCGACCTCACGCAATATGCCGACAAGACGGTGAAGGAACGGCTGCAGCGCATTTCGGGCGTCGGCTCCATCGACGTGGTGGGCGGACGCGACCGCGAGGTCCGCATCTGGCTCGACGCCGTGAAGATGCGCTCCTATGGCGTGACGGCCGAAGAGGTGACGGCGGCGATCCGGCGCGAGCATGCCGAAATTCCAGGCGGGCGCCTCGAAACGCCCGGCGGCGCGGCCGAGTTCTCGGTGAAGACGAAGGGCGAGGTCAAGAGCGTCGAAGGTTTCCGCAGCATCCTCGTCGCCTTCCGCGAAGACGGCGCGCCGACGACCATCGGCGACATCGCGCGCGTGGAAGACGGAATGGAGGACGAGCGCTCCTATGCCGAACTCAACGGCAAGCGCGGCGTCTCGCTCGAAATCCGCAAGCAGTCGGGCCGCAACACCGTTGAGGTGGCACGCGCCGTGCGCGAGGCGCTGGACGAAATCCGCGCGACCGCGCCGACGGGCATCGATATCAGAACCGCGCGCGATACAGCCGTCTTCATCGAAGGATCGGCCGACGACGTCTTTTTCGACATCCAGCTCGGCATCGTGCTGGTGGTGCTTGTCACGCTCGCCTTTCTGCTGTCGGTGCGGGCGACGCTGATCGTCGCCATCGCAATGCCGACATCGCTGATCTCGACCTTCTTTGCCTTCTACATCGCGGACTTCACCATCAACCTGATGACGCTGATGGCGCTGTCGCTGGCGGTGGGCCTGCTGGTCGACGACGCCATCGTGGTGCTCGAAAGCATCTACCGGAAACTGGAGGAAGGCCTGCCGCCGATGCAGGCGGCCGCCGAAGGCACGAAGGAAGTGGGACTTGCGGTGCTTGCCGCCACCTTCTCGATCGTCGCGGTGTTCGTTCCCATCGCCTTCATGGACGGCGTGGTCGGCCGCTTCTTCTTCCAGTACGGGCTTGCGATCACTTTTTCGGTGCTGGTGTCGCTGCTCGTGTCGCTGACGCTGACGCCGATGCTTTCCTCGCGCATGCTGAAGAACGGCGAGACGGACCCGGAGAACTACGGACGGCTCGCGCGGATATTCGACAATGGCTACCGCAGGCTCGACCACTATTACGGGCGGCTGCTCGAATGGTCGTTGTCGGCACGCTGGGTGGTGATGGTGGCGGCGGTCATGGCGATTTTCGTCGCCATTGCGGTGGCGCGCACGATCCCCGCCGCCTTCGACACGCGGGCGGACCGGGCGGAATTCCTCGGCACGGTGGAACTGCCCTTCGGCGCGGGCCTGGAAGAAACGCGGATCGTCGCCTCGCGCGTCGCACATGCGGTTTCGGGCGTGCGCGAGGTCACGACCGTCTTCTACACGATTGCCTCCGATGCGCAGAAAAGCGTCAACAAGGCGTTCTTCTATGTCGGGCTGACGCCGAAGGACGCGCGCGACGAAAAGTTCATTCCGATCATGGATTCGGCGCGCATCGCCATGCTGAAGGCGGCGCCGGAAGCGAAGCATATCTCGCTTTCCGACGTGCCCTGGATATCGGGCGGCGGCTTTTCCGACTATGCGATGATGTATGTGCTGCTCGGGCCGGACCTCGAAGTGCTCGACGCGAAGGCAAACGAGGTCGTTTCGCGGATGCGGGCAAGCCCGCTCTTTGCCGACGCCAAGACGAGCTACGACGCGGGCAAGCCGGAAGTGCAGGTTTATGTGGACCGCGAGCGGGCGGCCGATCTCGGCGTGCCTGTGCGGGCACTTGCCGAAACGGTCCGCGCGATGGTCGGCGGCATGAAGGCGGGGACCTTCGAGGAATTCGGCCAGCGCTACGATGTGCGCGTGCGGCTGGAGGAAGGACAGCGCGACGACATCTCGAAGCTGAGTATGATCCAGATCCGCTCGGCGAACGGTCAACTGATCGACATTGCGAATGTCGCCCGCTTCGACGTTGCCGCGGGCCCGGCGCAGATCGAACGGCAGAACCGCTCGCGGCGCATCGCAATCCTTGCGAACAATCCGGCGGGCGCGGCGCTCGGGCCCGCTTCGGCGGAACTCGAATCCTATCTCGACGACCTGCATCTGCCGCCCGGCTATTCATGGAGCACGGAAGGCAAGTCGAAACGGATGAAGGAGACGGGCGCCGCCATCGGCTTTGCGTTCCTGCTGGCGCTGATCGCGCTCTACATGATCCTGGCGAGCCAGTTCAACAGCTTCGCGCAGCCTGCGATCATCATGCTGTCGGCGCCGCTTTCCTTTTCGGGCGCCTTCATCGCGCTGAAAATCTCCGGCCACGAGATGTCGATGTTCAGCCAGATATCGTTGCTGGCGCTGATGGGCCTCGTGATGAAGAACGGCATCCTGCTGGTCGACTACACGAACCATCTGCGCGCGGGCGGCGCCACGCCCCGCGAAGCGGCGC
>JAGUWA010000447.1 GCA_020062605.1 Parvibaculum sp.
CTGCCCGCAATCGAGAGCGCGCGTCCCGCGCTCCCTTCGGCAAGATGCGCGAGCGCCGGCCGGTCCGCTTCCGGCGTCGGCGAAAACTTCCGCCGCTGCTCGTTCGCCCTTTCTTCGGCGCGGCCCTCCGCATCGGCGATCAGGGTCACGATGTCGTCCAGCCCAAGCGGCGTCATCCGCAGTGTGCGGCAGCGCGAGCGGATCGTCGGCAGCAGGCGCCCAGGTTGGTGGGAAAGCACCAGAAACAGCCCGTTTGCGGGCGGTTCTTCAAGTGCTTTCAGAAGAGCATTGGCCGCGTTCGTGTTCATCTCGTCCGCGCTGTCGATCACGACCACGCGCCAGGCGCCGCGCTCGGCTGCCGTCAGCGCGAAGAAATGGCCGATACGGCGCACCTCGTCGACCGTGATCACCGTCTTCAGTTTCTTCGTCTTGTCGTCCCAGGGACGTCGCACGGTGAGAAGGTTCGGATGGCTTCCCGCGGCGATCTGATGGAAGACGCGGGACTCCTGCGGCACCGAAAGGTCGCGCGCACCCGCCGCCCGCGCCGCCTCCGCCGAGCCGTAATGCAGGACGAAGCGGGCCATCCGGTAGGCGAGCGTCGCCTTGCCGATCCCCTTGGGACCGGTCAGCAGCCAGGCATGCTGCATCCGCCCGCTCATGAAGGCATCGAACAGCGCGCGCTCCGCGTCCGCCTGCCCCCTGAACTCCGCGGTTTCCCGCGGATGCGAATACTCGCCCAGCCGGTCGCTTTCGGGAATCTCTGTCTCGCTCATGCCCTTTGGTAGCACGGGCCGCCGCGCCGCGTCATGCCCGGCCCCCGCCATCCGCAATTGTCACAAGACTGAGACGGACCCGTCGCTTCGCCGTCATGCCCCCCTGCTAAATCGGCATTACCGGTCAAAACCGCTTTTCGTTCGGTTTTGGCGTTCATACAGACGGGGGCCTCGATGCTCGATCTCGACAATGTAACCGTCCGCTACGCCAACCGCGTGACCGCGCTCGATGCGGCAAGCGCGTCCTTTCCGCGTGGGCAGTTCATTGTCCTGCTCGGCCCCTCGGGCGCGGGTAAGTCCACCCTGCTCCGCTGCCTCAACGGTCTGGTCCGCCCGACCTCGGGCAAGGTCTCCCTGGAGGAAGGCGGCAACATCCTCGCGAACCGCGCCGCCCTCCGGCAGCACCGCCGCCGTACCGGCATGATCTTCCAGCAGCATCACCTGATCGGCCGCCTCACCGCGCTGCAGAACGTGCTCATGGGCCGCCTCGCTTTCCACGGCACCTTGCGCTCCCTGCTGCCGCTTCCTGAGGCGGACAGGCTCGTCGCCCTCGAAGCGCTGGACCGTGTCGGCCTTGCCGACCGCGCGCTCCACAGGGCGGACCAGCTCTCGGGCGGACAGCAGCAGCGTGTCGGTATCGCCCGTGCCCTGGCGCAGCGGCCCGTCGCCATCCTCGCCGACGAGCCCGTTGCCTCGCTCGATCCCGCAACCGCCGACAAGGTGCTCGCGCTCCTCCATCGCATCTGCCGCGAAGACGGCATCACCGCGGTCGTGAGCCTTCATCAGGTCGAGCTCGCGCGCCGCTATGGCGACCGGATTTATGGCCTGGCTGGCGGCCGCATCGTCTTCGACGGCACCGCCGCCGAGCTCGACGCCGTCACGCTCGACAGGATTTACGGCCCCGCTTCCATCCCCTCCGTTCAACCCGGCCCCCTTCAGACCGAGCCGAGCGCGGCTCGCCTGAAGATGGCCAAAACAGCCTGAGGAAAGTCTGATGACATTCTCCCTTACCCGCCGGTCGCTGATCGCTTCCGCCCTCGCGGTCGCTGCTGCCTTCTCGCCCCTCGCGGCATCCGCGCAGGAGCCGAACCCGGATACGCTTCGTGTCGCATTGCTGCCGGATGAAAACGCCGCCACGCTCATTCAGAACGCGCAGCCCTTGAAGGAATATCTCGCCGCGACGCTCGGCAAGAAGATCGAGATCATCGTCACCACCGACTATTCCTCCATGATCGAGGCCATGCGCTTCGGCCGCATCGAGGTCGGATATTTCGGTCCCTTCTCCTACGTCCTCGCGAAATCCAAGGCACCGGAAATCGAACCCTTCGCCGTCGGCGTCGAAAAGGGCAAGCCCACCTACAACTCCGTTCTGATCGCAACGGCGGGCGGCCCGGTCGCTTCAGTCGCGGACATCAAGGGCAAGTCCTTCGGCTTCGGCGATCAGGCGTCGACATCGAGCCACCTGGCGCCGCGCGCCCATCTCGCGAAGCAGGGCCTTGTGGGCGGCGTGGACTACAAGCCCGTCCACCTCGGCACCCATGACGCAGTTGCCCGCGCCGTGCAGGCAGGTCAGATTCCGGCCGGCGCCTTGTCCGAACCGATCCTGCGGACGCTCATCGAACGCGGCACGGTCGACGCGTCGAAGATCGTGGAACTCGACATCACCGCGCCGATCCCCAACTACCCGATCACCATGCAGGGATATCTGGCGCCGGAGCTGAAGGAAAAGATCCGAGCCGCCTTCCTTGAACTGAAGGACGAAACGGTTCTCGCCTCCTTCCGCGTCGAGGGCTTCAAGCCGACGACCGACGAGTCCTACGACATTCTCCGTGAGACCGCGCAAATTCTGAACCTCGAACTCGCGCAGATGAACTGAGATGAGCATGTCGCAAACCTACGCGACGATCCTGGCCGAAGAGCGCCGCGGTGGCATGCGCCGCGCGGCGCTCGCGGCGATTGTCTTCGCCGTCTGCATCGCGGCGCTCTGGATCACCGGCTTCTTCGACGGCCGCCGCTTCGCCGAGGGCCTCCCGGCCCTCGGTCAGCTCGCCACCGAAATGGTGCCGCCGGATTTCACCCGCTGGCAGCACTGGCTGAAACCGCTTCTCGACACGCTTGCCATGTCGATTGCCGGCACCGTCCTCGCCGTCGTCATTTCGCTGCCACTTGCAATCCTTGCGGCGCCGAACACATCGCCCAATGCGCTCCTCTGCCAGGTCACGCGCACCATCCTCGCCTTCCTTCGCTCTGTCCCGGAAATCATCCTGGGCGTCATCTTCGTCGCGGCGGTCGGCTTCGGTGCCTTGCCGGGCGTTCTTGCCCTCGCGCTTCACTCGGTCGGCATGGTCGGCAAGTTCTACGCGGAAGCGATCGAGCATGTCGATCCGAAGCCGCTGGAGGCTGCACGCGCGGCCGGCGCCACGCCCATGCAGGTCATCGTCCATTCGGTGTTGCCGCAAGTCTTCCCGCAACTCGCTGACATCACGCTTTATCGCTGGGAGTACCACTTCCGCGCCTCTGCTGTGCTCGGCATCGTCGGTGCAGGCGGCATCGGCTTCGAGCTGATGGCGGCGCTGCGTCTCATCGCCTACGACCAGGTCTCGGCGATCCTGCTCTCGATCCTCGCCTGCGTCGTCGTTGTCGATGCGCTCGGCGCGAGGCTTCGCAAGGCGCTCAAGTAGAAAAGAAGAAACGAATGAAAAAGAAGAAGATTGTCGTCACCAATCGCGTCTTCCCGGAAACGCGGGCCCTTCTCGAAGCCCACGCGCAGCTTGTCGTCAACCAGGATGAAACCCCATGGTCGCCGGAGCGGCTGCACGAACATTGCCGTGACGCTTTCGGCCTCATGGCCTTCATGACGGACAGCATCGACGCGGACTTTCTGGCCGCTTGTCCGCAGCTTCGCGTGATCGGCGCGGCACTCAAGGGTTACGACAATATCGACGTTGAAGCCTGCACCCGCGCCGGCGTTACCGTCACCATCGTGCCCGACCTGTTGACTGTTCCGACGGCGGAACTTGCCATCGGCCTGATGCTCTCGCTCGGGAGGAACATTCTCGGTGGCGATACCGCAATCAGGAAAGGCGGTTTCGCGGGCTGGCGTCCGACCCTGTATGGCGCGGGCCTCGATGGTGCGACGGTCGGTATTCTCGGCTTCGGCCTCGTCGGTCAGGCCATCGCCGAACGTCTCGTTCCATTCCGCTGCCGTATCCTCGCGGCGGATGCCGCGACGCAATCGGAGGGCGATAGTTCGCATATCGCGTTCGCGGACATGGAGAGCGTCATCGCTGAAGCGGACTGGCTTGTTCTTGCTCTGCCTCTCACGGATGCCACGAAGCACATCATCGGCCGCGCGGCCATCGCACGCATGAAACCCGGTTCCCGTATCGTGAACCCCGCGCGCGGCTCGCTGGTGGACGAAGCGGCGATTGCCGATGCGCTCGAGACAGGGCACCTCGCGGGCTACGCGGCCGATGTCTTCGAATGCGAGGACTGGGCGCGCGATGGACGGCCGGGTGAAATAGAACCGCGCCTCCTCGGCAATGCCGCCCGCACGGTCCTCACCCCGCATATCGGTTCTGCCGTTGTCGATGTCAGGCGCAACATCGAACTTTCGGCGGCACGCGGCATTATCGACGTCCTCGCCGGACGCGCCCCTGCTCACGCCGTAAATACGCCCGCCGGCACTCTCCTGGAAGTCATCGAAGATGTTGAACCTGCTCCATACAAGAACATTTCTGGCGGTCGTTGATGCGGGCGGCTTCCGCGCCGCCTCGCGCGTTCTCGATATCGCGCCTTCAACCATCATGGATCACGTCGGCCAGCTTGAGGCCGAGCTCGGCGCCTCGCTGATCGTGCGTCGTCGCGGTTCC